>JAGQJP010000835.1 GCA_020430585.1 Myxococcales bacterium
CTCGAGATGCGCGGCGATCAGGAAATACGAGGCGCTCGCTCCGAGCGGCACGAGGGTCTTCTCGCCGCGCAGGCGAAATCCGCGCCGATCGCGTCGTGCCGTGCTGCGCAGGCTCCAGGGGTCGAAGAGCGGCTGCGGTTCGACGAGGGCCAGCGCGGCGGCGAGCTCGCCGTTGTCTGCGAACGGAGCGAGGTAGGTCGCCTGCTGTCGGGCGTTCCCCCAATCGATCAGCGCCTGGGCGACGGAGAGTGGCGCGAGCAGCGCCACCGCGAGGGCCATATCGCCCCAGGAGAGGGCTTCGGCGATCAGCGCGTTCGAGATCGGCGAGTAGGGTTCTCCCGCGCCGCCGAGACCCTCGGGCAGTAGCATCGGAAGGAGCCCGAGCTCGCGGGCCTGCTTCAGCGCCGAGGCGGGCGGTCGACCCGCATCATCGGCGGCGCGCGCCTCGGGTCGCATGACCTTCTCGGCAAAGCGCCGCAGCGTTTTCTGCGTCATCGCTTGCGTCTCGGTCGGTGTCAGGTCGAAGAGGCCTGTCGCTGGGCCTCCACGTCGCTCAGCGCGCAGCGCGTTAGGAAGAATCGAACCCGGCTTGAGCCGCACGACGCGCTCGAGTGCGCCAAAACTGACTTTGGTGACCTGATAGAGCAGCCGGTTGGCTGGCTCACGCAGACCGAGGCGGTCGGCGAGCTCGGAGCCGGCGAGCTTGGTCAACCATCGAAGGGAGGTGTCGATGGCGAGCTTCTGCATCTGTGTCCTCACACGGTCCTCGATCGAGGACCTCGTCGTCAAAGCCTACCCGCGGTCGGTGGGGCGCGCGACCGAACGACAGCGCTGCCAGCCGGGGGATCGGTTTCAAGGCGCCATTCTATCACAGACGCATCCAGAGAGCAGGGCGTTTGCACGTCCCGATTGGCATCGTCGTCGAGTTTTTCTCGACGGCAGTGGAAATCGTCAGAGTCGTTGCGCTATCATTCCTCCGTCAACAAATGGCAGATGGCGCTGCAGCGCGCCGACACGAGGAGACGATGATGAGAAACTGGAAGATTTGGCTGTTGACGATCACACTGCTGGCGGCGTTGGGATGTGGAAGCGACAACACCAAGAGCACGAGCGACGCCACGGGCGACGCCACGGTCGGCGATACCCAAGGTGACGACACGATGACGACCGATGGCAACGACGACGCGACGATCCCGGACAGCGAGGACGACACGACGAGCGGAACGGATACGACCTCGAACTCGTGCACGTTCAACAGCACGTTGAACGTCGTCGCGACGCTCACGCACGACAACCGCACCTCGACGGTCCAGGATTCGGCCTACGTGCGCCTCACCGATGGCCAGGAGGTAGCGACGACGTGTCCCGCGACGGTCTACCTCGTCGAGGGCTCGAACAAGATCGCCCTCCAGAAGACGGGGCCGGGCACCTATGAAGGCGGATACAGCGACATCGTCACGGGTCTGCCGGCGATCACCTTGACCCCGGGGACGAGCTACACGATCGAGGTCGACATCGATTCCGATGGGTCGGTCGACGCGACGGGCACCGTGCCGATCGCCAACATCACGAACTTCAAGGTCGTCAGCCCGACGAGCAGCTCGGTGACCTTCACCTGGGCCGACAACGTCTTGGGCAATACGACCTACTCCGTGCAGGCGTCGGACAAACAGGACTTCGTCTTTCCAACCAACTTCGCCACGGGCCAGACCCTGGGCACATCGATCGACTTCGGTGGGACGAGCTCGAACACCTACTTCTCGGTCGGCAGCGGCGTGACCTGCTATGTTCGAATTCAGGCGAACACGACGGGAACGATCGACGTCCCCGGTCGGATCGAGTCCTGGTCCTACCCGACCGAGCCGATCGAGAGCTACAGCTACTGAGCGCCCCACCTTCGACCGCACCCCTCGATTTCGCTTTACTCGCGGGCGCGAACGGGTAAACCTTCTCCAGCGAGGAGGGATCTCCGATGAGCGATTCGAACGAACGCTTCAGTGACGAGCTGCGAGCCCTGCTGATTGGCCAGAGCGCCGCGCTGCCGACTACGAGCGTCGGGCGCTTCGGAAAGCTCGCCTGGTCCGCCTTGCGCGGCGGCGCGCTGTTTCGCAAACTTTCGAAGAACCAAGGTGAAGCCCTCGGCGACCCGGCGGCGTTGGCGAAGTTGGTCACCTCGATTGGCGCGATGAAAGGCCTGGCGATGAAGTCGGCGCAGCTGATGAGCTACGTCGACATCGCCCTCCCCGACGAGCTGCGCGACGCGCTGGCGGTGCTTCAGACCCACGCCCAACCGATGGAGTTCGACGAGGTCGTGGCGATCCTCTCCGATGAGCTGCGGGCCGAGGCCTTCGATCTGCTCCCGGCGATCGAGCGCACGCCGGTGGCCGCGGCGTCGATCGGCCAGGTCCACCGTGCGACGTTGCCCGACGGCACGAAGGTGGCGGTGAAGGTTCAGTATCGCGAGATCCGACGCGCGATCGAGAGCGATTTCGGCCCGGCCAAGATCGGCACCTTCTTCGCCTCTCTGCTCTTCCCCAACGCCCGAGTGGACTCGTTCATCGCCGAGGCGCGCCAGCGCTTTCTCGACGAGTGCGACTACCGAAAAGAGGCTCGGGCACAGCGGCGCTTCGCCGCGTTGTTCGCGGGCGACCCGATGATCGAGGTGCCCGAGGTCTTCGACCGCTACTGCAGCGAGCACGTCCTCGTGACGCGCTGGATCGATGGCGCGACCTTCGAGCAGCTCCTTTTGAGTGAGCCCGATCAAGAGCGGCGAGACGCGATCGGCTGCGCCCTCTTCGATTTCTACGTCAGCACGCTCTTCACCCACGGGCTCTACAACTGCGATCCCCACCCGGGCAATTACCTCTTCCTCGACGATGGGCGGATCGCGATCCTCGACTACGGCTGCACACGGGCCTTCGACACGATCTTCATCGAGAAGCTGCGCGAGCTGACGCTGGCGGTCCACAGCGACGAGCGGGGCGCGATTCACGACGCGATGCGCGCCTTCGGGATCGTTCGCGACGACAAGCGCTACGACTACGAGTTGGCGCGCGGCCTCTTTCGCGCCTTTTTCGGCCCGACGTTGCGCGACGAGGTGGCGGCGATCGATCTCGGCAGCGGGATGACCTTCACCGAGCTGACGCGGAGCAAACAGAAGATGCTGCAGCTCGCACTGCCCGGCGAGTTCCTCTTTCTCTTCCGCATTCGCTTCGGCCTCTTCTCGATCCTCGCGCGCCTCGGCACGCGGGCAAACTGGTATCGCCTCGAGCGGCAGGCCCTCGACGCGGCATCGCGCTGAGGCACCGCGCATCGATGCGCGTCGCGTTCGTCGGCCGGGGCGCGGAAATCGCCGAGCAATGCGAAGGGCTCGTCCGAATGGCGTCGGGCCACCAGAGGTGTCGACGGGACGACCACTCGACGCGACGCGAGAGCCCCTCGCTTGACCGCCACCCGCTCGTCGGCCTACAATCCTCGCGGATCGGTTGCTCTGCGGAGGTGACGATGAGCCTCGAACAGCTGGCGCGCTTTGCCGAGGCGCCCGACCGGGAAGACTACGCGGCGTCGGCGCTTCGTCTCGCCGACGACTGCGAGTACCAATCGGGCGACGAGACGCTTCGCGGGCCGACGGCGATCCTCGAACGCATCGGCGTCAAGCGCTGATGGGCGATTACGCGCGGCGCCTACGCGACCGCCCCTTTGACCTGGTGCTGGTCATCTTCTTCGCGATCTTCGCCTTCACCTCGCTCGTGATGGAGATGTACATCGTCTTCGGCGTCGATCTGCGGCGGGCCAGCGACCCCTTGGGCCGCCTCTGGCATTTCTACGCCGCGCGTTGGGACCCGCTCTTTCTCGACACGCCGCTCTATCTCAAGGTGATGTGCGGGATCGACGGTTTCCTTTTCGGCCCCTTCTACCTCGTGCTGATCTACGCCTTCGCCCGCTCTCGCGACTGGATTCGAGTTCCAGCGCTGCTCTTCGTCGCGGCGATCGTCTACTCGACGCTGGTCTATTTCGCCGTCGAGCTGCTCGGAGAGGCACATCGCGCGGATCTCTTGATGGTCGTGCTGGTCAACGTGCCCTACACGATCGTCCCGCTCCTGCTCGCCTACCGCGTGCGCCAGGCCCGCCCCTTCGGCGTCGGATAGCACCGCGCCCAGGGCTCCGAGTCGCCGATTCCGCGTGGCCGAGCGCCAAAATGCTGCTACGATGAACTCCTCCGTGGTCGCTCGACGCGCCGACTGGTCACGATGCGGTCGTTCGCGTATGTTGGATGTACGGCGGTTGTCGTCGGAGGGGGGGCGCATGGGTTTGTCCTCTTGGTTTTGGGCCAAGATGTACGACCGCCAGATGTCGATCGCCGAGGAGGCGTGCCTGCGCACCTGGCGTCGCGCGCTGTTGGCGCCGTTGAGCGGCGACGTCCTCGAGGTCGGAGCGGGGACGGGAACCAACGTCGAGCACTATCCCGACGCGGTGCGGCGTCTCGTGCTCAGCGAGCCGGATCGTTACATGCGGCGCGAGTTGCAGCGACGGGTCGACGCGGCTTCGCGCCAGGGGTTTGCCAGTGTGCCGGGTGGGATGAATCCGTCACGCCGGGCGACGTCGGCCGCATATGAGGTGGTCGATGCGCCCTCCGAGCGGCTTCCCTTTCGCGCGGAGAGCTTCGATGCCGTCGTCTCGACCCTCGTACTTTGCAGCGTCGCCGATCTCGAGCTGGCGTTGGTCGAGATCCGCCGTGTTCTGCGGCCCAACGGGCGCTTCGTCTTCCTCGAGCACGTCGCCGCCGAGGATCGACCGCAGCGACTGCTCTGGCAGCGCCGAATTGAGCCGTTCTGGAAGCGAATCGCTGGGAACTGTCATCTCACGCGCCACACAGAGCAGGCGATCCGGGCGGCGGGCTTCGAGATCGCCGACATCGCACGCGAGAGCATGCGAAAAGCGATGCCCCTCGTCCGTCCGACGATCCGCGGTCACGCCTGCAAGATCTGAGGCGAACATGCTGCTCTGCGCGCAAGATCCGAGGCGGAAATCGCGATCGGCCTCGACGACCGGATGCGGAGATGCTGCGCCGATGCCTCCGAGCGTGTCCAAAACCGTGGTACGCTAGCCGCGGACGTGGCTCCCGCGTGGATCAGCGCCGAGCGGCGAGGCGGCGGTAGCGCTCGCGTAGGCGCTCGCCCTCGATGTGGTGCCCGTCGCGGACGACGAAGCGACCGCCGACGATCGTGCCGACGAGGGCGCTCGCGTCGCAGCAGTAGACGATCGTCGAGAGACGCCGCTCCCGCCTGGCGAGGGCCAGCGGCGGGAAATCGGTGTCGTAGACCAGCGCGTCGAACGGGGCGCCGACCTCGAAGAAGGCCTTCGAGTCGAGGCCCATCGCCCGCCGTCCGTTGTGTAGCGCTTGAGCGAAGAGACGGGCGCCGCTGTCGTCGCCACCTTGGAGACAGACGACATTGCGCCGCTCGCTGCGCAGCCGTTGTCCGTAGTCGAGGAGCCGCAGCTCTTCGTTCGGCGCGAGGCCGATCTGACTGTCGCTGCCGATCGAGAATCGTCCGCCCTGCTCGAGGAACGGGCGCAGCGGGAAGAAGCCGTCGCCGAGGTTCCCTTCGGTCGTGGGGCAGAGCACGACGTTCGCCTTCGAGCGGGCGAGGGTGGCGCTCTCGTCGGCGTCGATGTGCGTCGCGTGGACCAGATGATAACGATCGTCGAGGGCCAACCGCGCGCTGAGCCACTCGACGGGGCGCGCACCGAGCGCCGCGAGACATTCGTCGACCTCGCGCTGCTGCTCGGCGATGTGGAGGTGGCGCGGCAGCTTCGGGTCGGCCTCTTCGAGCAGCGTGACCGCCGACTCGGGATCGACGGCGCGCAGCGAATGGACACCGACACCGAGAGTCGCGCGCGGCGAGCGCCGCACCGCCGCCTCGCTCGCCTCGAGCAGACGCTGGTACTCGTCGACGCTGGCGCTGAGAAAACGCCGCTGCCGCGGATCGGCCTCGCGGCCAAACCCCCCGCGCTGGTAGAAGATCGGTACGAGGGTCAGGCGGATCTTCGCGGTCTCGGCGGCGGCGACCAACCGACCACCGATCTCCGCCGGGTCGGCGTAGTGTTTCCCAGCGGGATCGTGGTGCAGATAGTGGAACTCGGCGACCGCGGTGTACCCCTGGCGCAGCATCTCGGCATAGAGCATCGTCGCGATCGTCTCGATCTCGTCCGCCGAGAGCGAGAGGGCGAGGCGGTACATCGCTTCGCGCCAGCTCCAGAAGTCGTCGCCCGCCGCATCGGGAGGCAGGTGCTCGGCGCTACCGGCCATCGCGTACTGGAAGGCGTGGCTGTGGGCGTTCGGGTAGCCCGGCAGCGCAAAACCACCGACGTTCTCGTACGAGGTGATCTCCGCGGGCCCCGCGCCCCGCGCTGGTGGACGACAGGAGAGGGAGAGCAGCGCCCCGTTGCGGTCGAGTGCGACATACGCTGGCTCGAGCCACCCGTCGTCGGTCAAAAGCGCCTCGAAGCGTAAGGTGCGGCTCACAATCGCTCCAGCTGGTCGGCGAGCGCCGTCAGCGTGTCGGCGAGCAGCGCTTGTACCCTGGCTCCTCGCGCCTCGTGCCACTCCTTTTCGCAGTCGTCCATGTAGTTGGTCTTGGCCATCTCGAGCTGCAGCGCGTGAATGCCGCGCGCCGGCTGGCCGAAGGCGCGTGTGATCTGACCACCCTTGAAGGGCTCGTTGTAGGCGAAGGAGAACCCGCGGTTGTCGAGCTGCGCCTGCGCCGTCTGAACGAGATGCCGATCGGCCGTCGTCCCGTCGCGATCGCCTAGGATCAGCTCGGGGAAGGGCTCGGCGCGGATCGTCTCGACGCGACGCCGGATCGAGTGGGCATCCCAGAGCAGGACGTGGCGGAAGTCGCGGGCGAGCTCGTCGAGCATCGTCCGCAGCTGCTTGTGGTAGGGCCGGTAGTAGCGCTCGGTGCGGCGCGCAATCTCGGCGGCGTCGGGTGGCGCGGCGCGATAGATCGGTTCGCCGAGGAAGGTGATCGAGGGCACGACCTCGGTTAGCGTCCGTCCGTCGTGATAGAGCGGTGTGCCGTCGGGATCGCGATTGAGATCGATCACGTAACGGCTCAGCTCGGCTCGGATCAGCGTGATCCCGACCTCCGGCGCGAAGGCGCAGAGGCGCTCGACGAACCAGTCGGTATCGTCGATTCGCGCGATCGCCTCGGGGCGATAGGCGGCGCGCAGCTCGGCGGGGATCAGCGTCCCGCCATGGGGCACGCTGACGACGATCGGTCGGCGGCGACCTCTCGGCCGCCGAATCTCGAAGAGTCGCCCACTTTGCATCGGAGGGCTCCCAAAAGCGGGCTCGAACCCGCCAGTTGCGATCCACCGCCTCGACAGTAGTCGATCCGGCTGCGGTTGCCAACCGGAAACTCCCAGCGTCGCCCGAGGGGCGTGCGGGCGTCTGCCAACCCCGTTGACACGAGGAGCGCGGCCGCCTAGACTCAGATTCGCGTTCGAGGCCGTCTCGTCGAGCCCGCCGGCGCGCACACCTTCATTGTCGACTTCGGAGGTCGAATGAC
>JAGQJP010000836.1 GCA_020430585.1 Myxococcales bacterium
ATCGTGACCCGCCTCAGCTCGCCGCCCTTCTGGATGTCGACCTTACCATTGACGATCTTCTCGACCACCGCCGGGCTCAGCAGGCGCTCGTACTGAATCCGCGCCAGCTCTTGCTGCCGAATGTTTTCGAGCAAGAGCGAGTTCTCGATCGCCAGCGCCGCCTGACGCGAGAAGCCCTGGATGATCTGCAGGTCACGCTCGGTGAAGACGTTCGTCGCGACGTGGCTGTCCATATGGATCACGCCGAGGACCTTGTCCTCCGAGCTCAACAGCGGCACCGTCATCGTCGAGCGAATCCCCTGCATGATCACCGAGTGCGAGTCGACGAAGCGATCGTCGTACATCGCATCCGAGGAGAGGATCGCCGTCTTCTCGCGCAGCACCTTCTCGAGGATCGTGTGGGAGACGCGGATGTTCTCCGAGTCGTCCTCGCCCTCGGCGGTCTTGATGTTCTTCGGCAACAGCTCTTTGGTGTAGCCATCGATCAGGAAGATGATCGAGCGGTCGATCTGGAACGCTCGGAAGAGGACCTCGTTGATCTTCTTCAGCAACCGGTTGAGGTTGACCTCGAGGGCGACCTCCTGGTTGAGCATGAAGGCGAGGCGCAGCTTCTCGTAGTCTCCCCGAAGCACGCCGAGATCGGAGATCTCGTACTCGGGCTTGAAGTCGACGCCCGAGGTGACCACCGCCGAGCGCATCGGCGACAGTGGCTCTTGGGGATCGATCGTCACCCGCGAGAGGGCGACCTCCTCGGTGGGCTGGGCGATGTAGACCAACTGCGTCGAGCCGAGGGTGATGTTGTCCCCGTTGGAGAGGATCACCGGGCGGTCGACCACGCGGTTGTTGACCAGCGTCCCGTTGCGGCTGGTCAGGTCGGTCATCACGTAGTGCCCGTTCTTGTACTCGATGATGCAGTGCTCTTTCGACACCAGGCGGTCCAGAACCTGTACATCCTGCGACGGATGTCGGCCGATCCGAGTATAGGGTCCGAGCGGGAACTCCTTCACCGGCGCGTTGTCTGAAAGGATCAGTAGCTTTGGCATCGACTGCAACGAGTGCGTCCCCGGCTAATTACGTGACGGTAACCGTTTCGGCCCGCGTACCTGTGCGAAATTGGGTACCATTATAGGTAATTCGGGCCGAGATTGGAACCGCTCATCGACGAAACGCCATCAGGGGCGGTGCACGACGGCGATTCGTGGCTCTCCCGCGTAGTCCTTCCGGATTTCGAGCAATTCGAGTCCGACCGTCGTCGCGACCAGCGCCTCGATCGCCGGGACCTGTTCGCGCCCGCCGAACTCGAAGATCAACAAGCCGTCCACCGACAGTCTCTGCGCTGCGCCGACGATCAACGCGCCGATCAGCTCGAGCCCATCGTCGCCCCCGTCGAGGGCCAGCGTCGGCTCGAAGCGGCTCACCTCGGGCATCAGTGTCGCCAAATCGGCCCGCGGAATGTAAGGCGGATTGGAGACGATCAGATCGAAGGGGCCGCCATCGGTGGGTACGAGCGACCCCTGTCGGAGCTCGATCCGCTCCGCCACGCCGTGCCGTTCGGCGTTTTGGCGTGCCACCTCGAGCGCGTCGGCCGAGATGTCGACCGCGACGACGCTCGCGCCGAGCTCCTTGGCGAGCACCGTCGCTAGTATTCCCGAGCCGGTACCGACGTCGAGGACCCGCATCGTCGGAGTCTGGCGGCGGTCGACGCGCTCGAGCGCGACTTCGATCAGTACCTCTGTCTCGGGACGCGGGATCAGCACACGCGGGTCGACGCGAAAGCTGAGCGACCAGAAATCACGCTCTCCCGTCAGATACGCCACAGGGGTTCGCTGCGCCCGGCGCTTGACGAGCTCGCGATAGCGCGTGAGCTCGTCGTCGTGGAGCGGCTTGTCGTAGTCGATATAGAGCTGAACGCGGTCCTTCCGCAAGGTGTGTGCGAGAAGGAGCTCGGCGTCGAGTCGAGCGGACTCGATCCCCTTCTGACCGAAATGTCCGCGGGTCCACTCGAGGACATCGCGGATCGTCCATTGTCGTGGCGGGCTGGCGCTCATCCGATCGTCGCCTCTGCCGCGTCCAGCGTGTCGGACCGACGTCTCAACGAGAGTAGTTGCTCGACGACCGCGGTCGGCGTCGCGCTGTGGCTGACCGCCCCGATCGAGGCGACAGCGTCGACCCCGGTCTCCCACACCGCCGTCGCGTTGTGAGGGGCGATGCCGCCGATCGCGACGACCGGGCAGGCGACGCGCGAGACCACTTGGCGCAGTGCTTCGACGCCGCACGTCGGCCAGGTGTCGCGCTTGGTCGCCGTGGCGAAGATCGGGCCGAAGCCGATGTAGTCCGCCCCCGCCGCCTCGGCCTCGGTCGCCTGTGTCAGATTGTGGGTGGACAGGCCGATCAACGCGGTCTTTCCGAGCAGGCGCCGCGCCTCGCGGTAGGGCAGGTCCGTTTGACCGAGGTGCACGCCGCACGCCTCGGCGAGAAGCGCGACGTCGACTCGGTCGTTGATCAGCAGGTGGCGGCCTCCGCCTCGGGGGATTCGTCGCCGCAGCTCTTGCGCCAGCTCCACCGCTTCGCGCGTCGACAAGCCCTTGGCGCGCAGCTGAAACCAGCGGATGCCTCGATCGAGCAACGCCATCGTCAGTGACAGCAGCGCCGCCGAGTCGAGAGCCGCGGCGTCCAGCATCGCGTAGAAGAACTGCTCTCGAGCGTCACGACCCATCGTCGTCCCTGACCTCAGCCGTCCCCGGCGTCGGAGTCGAGACCGAGCTGCGTGATCTTCTTGCGCAGCGTGTTGCGGTTGATGCCCAAGATCTTCGCCGCCTGGCTCTGGTTGCCGTTGCTCTTCTCGAGCGCGAGGCGGATGAGCGGCCGCTCGACCTGGCCGATGACGAATTTGTAGAAGCTGTCTACTTGCGCCAGGTCGAGGCGATCGAAGACGGGCTTGAGTCGGTGGTAGACCAGATCCTCGAGCGAAATACGTTCGAGAATGCGCTCCAGCGATTGTAGCGGGTGCGAGATCGGTGAATTGACTGCCATCATCGGCCGCTCTCCCTCGTTAGGGATTCGTTCATAGCAGATCACTTCGTGCCTGGCAAGCCGCTTGACAACAAACCTCCTTGAGGTGACACAGTTGGCCCTGGCAACCCCCGCAATTGACAACCCCACGCCTTTTCTGGAATCATGCGCAAGTATGAAGGCACCCGAATGTCTGACGCTTCGTCCCCTGCGCGCCGATGACGTGGCCACGATCGCGACCTTTGCCGACGAGCGGGCAGGGGAGTTCGGACCCGGCGATCTGGCCTCCGAGCTGACACGCCCGATCGGCCGCTGCTTCGGCGCCGACCTCGATGGTCGCTGTGTCGGCTACGCGGTGATCTGGGTGATCGAGGAGCAGGCGGACGTGATCAACCTCGTCGTCGATCCGCGCTGGCGTCGTCGCGGCGTCGGGCGGGCTCTGTTCGAGTACGCTCTGGGGGCGTTGCGCGTAGACGGGGTTTCCCGTTGTACCCTCGAGGTGCGCGCCGGAAACGTCGCCGCGATCGAGCTCTACCGCAAGCTCGGCTTCGCCACCGCCCAGCGGCGGGCGAATTATTACAGCGATCCACCCGAAGATGCTCTGGTGATGCACCTCGCGCTCGCACGCTGACGGACCTTCGTCGCGCCGCTAAGGATGGCACTCCGCATGTGGCTGAAAAAGCCCCAAACGATCACCCAAGAGGTCCACTTCCTCGGGGACTTCAATTTCTCGTCCTACCTCGTCGTCGGCACCCGATCCCTCTTGGTCTCGGGAGGGGTCATGGCGCTCGGTCCCGCGGTGCACGCGCAGCTCAAGACGATTCTCGGCGAAGAGGGGCGTCTCGACTATCTCGTCGTGTCGCACGCGCACTTCGACGCCGTGGGGATGGTGCCTCATCTCCGCCGCATGTACCCCGAGCTGCAGGTCCTCTCCAGCGGGGCCACGGCGCGCAGTCTCTCGGATCCCGGGCAGCTGCGCTGGATTCGCCAGCAGAACGAAGACCTGATCACCCGCTACGGCAAACAGCATCGCTTTCCCCACGTCGACCTGGCCTACACCAGCGGGCTGACGATCGATCGGATCATCGCGCCCGGCGAAACGATCGACCTCGGCGAGCGCCTGAAGCTCGAGGTCTTCGACGCGCCGGGTCACTGCGACGGCGAGCTCGCGCTGTTTCATCGCGGCGCCAAAACGCTCTTCGTCGGCGATGTCCTCGGCTGGCATTCGGCGCCCCAGACCTGCCTCGTCCACTTCTCCCACTCCTATGGCGACCACAAGCGCGCGGTCGGGTCGCTCTCCGAGTTGATGCCCCGACGCGTGGCGCTCTCCCACTTCGGCGTGCTCAACGAGGCCGACGCGGTGCGGATCTTCCAACTCGCCCTCGATTCGGCGGCGAGCCAGTTCGACCGAATCCGCCAGCTCCTCTCCCGGGAGACGCCCGACGAGAAGATCTGTCAAGAGCTGATGGCCACGAGCTATCGCGACGCCCTGCGCGTTCTTCCGGTCTCGAGCTTTCTCAACGGCGTTCGCGGGATGATCGCCGCCGTCGCACGCGAGATTTGACGCGGCAGAGATGTTGACACCCCGGCGGGCGATCGTATCCTGTTGATCGAGCGCGCCCGATCGATCGGGGATCTCCCGCTCGCCACGAAACGCGTCCTAAGGGGTTGCGATGGCTCGTTTCACCCGTCAGATCGTCGGGGTCGCGTGCTCCCTCGCCATCATCGGCTGCGCGACCTCGACGCCCCACGGTCCGCGCTGGGGCCCCAACCCGCGCCTGCCAGAGGGATCCGTTCGCGTGACCCGCGGGATGAGCTCGACGGAGCGATGCCAGACGATCGTTCCCGTCGCGCGACGCGCCAGCCGCCTGCACATGATCGAGCTGCACCTCCTGTTGGCGGTGATCCGCGTCGAGAGCAACTTCAAGCCCTGGGCTGTGTCCCGCGTCGGCGCACGGGGATTGATGCAACTGATGCCCGAGACCGCGAAGGGAAACGGCGTCACCGATCCGCACGACGTCGTCCAGAACGTCTTCGGTGGGGCGATGGTGCTGCGTCGCTTCATCGAATACTACAACGGCGATGTGCGGTACGGCCTGGCGGCGTATAATGCGGGCTACGTCAAGACGAATCGCGCCTTTCGGCGCGGTGTGCTGCCTGGCAACTTTCAGTCGTACGTGCGCAAGGTTCTCGACGCACGGGATCGTCTCGCACGGTACGGCTGTGGCTTGACGACGAGCGCGAAGCGCTGAGCGGCTGGCGTTCGTCGTTTTTTGAATAGTTCGGCGCCCCGTGGCGTTATACTTCTCGTGATGAGAGACGACTTGATACAGCGCTTACAGGAGAACGATCTCGCCCGCTTTCGGGATGCCGTGGCCGAGCATCGTCGTCAATTGGCCGTTGCCGCCGAGCTGGTTCAGCGGGCGCGGCTCGACGAATCGAGGCGAGACGGGTGGTCGATCGAGGATGACCCTGCCGCCTCCGAGCGGTGGTCGCTCGGCGATCCGACGATCGCTGCTGAGCAAGACCCCTCATGGGTCGACGAGGCGCCGCTGTCACGTCATTCCGGCACGACCCGGGGATCGGCTGGGCGCTTCGGCGCGTTCCTTGCCGGGACCCTCTTCGGCGCGCTCCTCACCCTCGGAGGAGGCTGGGTCTATCTGAACTTCGACGCGCTGTCGGCGCGCTTTTTGGGCTCAGACGTCTCCGAGCCGGTGGTCGAGGGAATGCGCCGCGGGGCCCATGGCCCGCAGATGCCGACGATCGTGAGCCTCGACTACCTCTACGCCATCCCGCGGGTCGGCGAAAGCCGTCGGCGTCGGATCGTTCGCCGCAATCCGGACGAAGGGACGAAGCTGGCGACGAACGGGAGCCGCACGCCCAAGCTCGACAAGACGTCGCCGAAAGAGAAGAAGAGCCGGAAGGTCGTCAAAAAGAAGAAGCGTAGCAAAGATCCCAAGCACCCGGCGTCGCTCGACGAGATCCTGCGCGAATATCAGCGATCCCACAATCGCGGCCAGACCCCGATGACACCGTAGTCGCTCGAACCCTCTCCCGTTCGTCCGGTCGCTGAGCTAGTCCAGGCCGACGTATTCCAGCATCGATGCGAACTTGTCGCCGACGAGCTCGTCCTTGCGCGCCAAAACGCCCGCGAGCTGCTCGCGAACGGGACCCGCACCGCGCCAGTGGTCATCGAGAACCTCTTCGGCGTCGGGGAGGGCGTCGAGTACCCAGGCCGCGAGCACTACGTCGTCGATCAATCCCCACGTGCCGTGGAAATCCTCGGGAAACGGGTCGTAAGGCGAGACGAAATAGGAGATTGCCGCGTTGATCGAGGGCTTCGCCGACTTCGGAAGCCGCTTGTCCTCGAGCAGGCTGGAGAGTAGATCGAACAGCTCGGGGGCGAGCTTGATGATATCGGCGTCCTTGCCGTCGTACGTGGCGACTTCTCCGCGTAAGATTTCGGCGTAATCCATCGTCATGATCGGTACTCCTTCGGGCCAGTGGATGGCTTGGATTGGTGAATCCACATGACTCTATCAGCGGTGCCCGCAGAGCGTCAACCGCTTCGTTTCTCCGAGCCTCCATGCGCTCTTCGGGAGCTTGGGCTGGAAAATCGGATCGTCGCCGTGATATGATACGAAAGCGACAGCAACACGCGCCGACGAATGACGACGGGATTATCACCGGCGGGGTGGTTGTTGCATGATCCGGGAGCGCTGCATGACCAAATCCGTGAACCGCGACGAGACGGCCTATCGCGAGCGCCACTTTGGCCTGGTCGCCCGCTGTGTCGATCTCGATCGGCGAGCCTGGGACGAGTTCGTTCGCGAATTCACCGGCCTGGTCTACTTTGCCATCGCGCACGCCGCGCGCCGTCGCCAGGCGCAGCTCGACGACGACACCGTCGCGGACCTGCACAATGCGATCTTCCTCTCGTTTCTCGAAGATGATTGTCGCAGGCTGCGACAGTTCTCCGGTCGCTGCTCGGTCTCGAACTGGATCAAGGTCGTCGCCGTCAACGCGACGATCGACCATCTGCGGAGGCGCCGGCCCGAGATCCTCAGCGACGAGCTGCCCGAGCAAATCCCGGCGGCGTATCGCGAATTGCTCAACGAAGTCGATTCGCCCGAGGAACAGCTGAGCGATCGCCAGCGCTCTGACCAGCTGCAGCGCGCGCTGGCGCAACTGACCTCGCAAGAGCGTCTGTTCGTCGAGTACTTCTATCGCGACGGCCTCGACCTGCCCCAGATCGCTGCGATTTTCGGGATTTCGGCAGGGGCCGTGTACGCCCGAAAGCACCGCGTGTTGAAGAAAATCGGCCATTTGGTCCTCGACGATACGGGCGAGCGTCAGATCGCGGCGGACAATCCGTCGGATCGATCGACAGCTCCGAATTGCGAGGACTGAACATGGGCAACCTTCGAACAATCCATCCCGACCGCTCCCGCCGCCAGTCCGGTGGGGCTTCGTGCCCCGATGACGAGGCTCTCGCGCGTTTCGTCGACGATCACACGATCGCCGACGCCCGCTTGGTCGCGCATCTCGTCCATTGTCGACGTTGTCGCGAGATCGTCGCGGTGGCTTCCGGCGTCGAGAGCGGCCTGCACGAAGGGGTGGTGCCGTTGCGGCGCTCTCTATTGGCCGATCGCGCACGGCTCCTCTTCCCTGCACGTCCAGACGAGAGGCTCGAGCTTTGCTGTGCGGCCAGTGGCGGCGATCTGATTCTGCTGCGCCACACGGGCGAGGCGCTCGCCTCGGGGAGTCGTCGCTACGGCGAGATGCGTCGCGATGCGCCGAACGAGGTGGCGATCAGCGCGGTGAGCAAATCGTTTCCGCTCTGTCGCGTCGAAGTCGAGGTCGGGCGGGGCGAGAACGGCCGCGCCGACTGCTGGGTCAGCGCAACCATGCGCACGGGAGAGTCCAACGACGCGCTGCGCTGCAGCGTTTGGCGCGGCGAGCGCGAGGTGCAGAGCGCCTATTTTCGCGACAGTCGATTGCGTCTGAAGCGATTGCCGCTAACCCGGCACATCCTCGTTCTCGAATGGCAGCGCCGCTTCGTCGGCGAAGTCATTCTCGATCTGGGGGGAGGGAGTTGATGGGGAACAGGCTTCGCGTCCAGCAAGGTCGCCCACGAAGCGCCGTCGGAGCGGGCGCGCTGGTTCGTCCCGAGCCGACGTTTCTGCTCGAGATTCATTCGTTCGGGCCCGTGTTACGCGTGCTCGCCGAAGAGTCGGGCCAGCGCGGCTGGCAGACCGTGCGCTCGTACGTGCAGCACGAGATTCGCCCGAGCGAAGTCGAGCGCATCTCCGGCGAGATCTCCGAGCTACTCGACCTGTCGAATCGCCGGGGGGAGTACTCCGGCGCGTCGCACGCGGAGTTGGTTCGCCTGGGCCAACGTCTCTTCGACGAGCTCTTTCCGAGCAGCGTGAAGAGCGAGCTTCGGCGGACTCAGCTGCGCACGCTGCATCTGCTGATCGACGACGGCTTGGTCACGATTCCCTGGGAGCTGTTGCACGACGGAGACGAGTTTTTGGGGCTGCGCTTCGCGATGGGGAGACTCGTGCGCACCGAGCGCGCGGTTCTCGGGCGACCGCGTCAGATGGAACCGACGAAGCCGGCGACGATGCTGGTGATCTGTGATCCACGGGACGATCTGATCGCCTCGTACTACGAAGGCGTCACGATTCGCGACAGCTTCGACGACCAGCAAGGCCAGCTACGGATCGATCTGAAGTCCGACGAGGTGGACAGCGAGTTCATCAAGGATCACATCCGGGACTACGACCTGGTGCACTACGCCGGCCACGCGGACCTCGATCGACAGCGTCTGCAGAACAGCGGCTGGCGCCTCTCGGACGGGCGCTTGACGATGGACGACATCGTCCGAATTGCCGGTGGTCCGGCGTTTCCCTCGATGATTTTCGCCAACGCCTGCCAGAGCGGACAGGTTCCGACGCTGGGCGTCTGCGAGAAGGCCTTCGGTATTTACAGCATGGCGCACGCCTTCCTCCTCGGCGGCGTCGAACACTACATCGGCGCGCTTTGGGACATTCCCGACGAGTCCAGCTCCCAATTCGCCCTCGCGTTCTACCGCGAGCTACTGGCGGGCGAGACGATCGGCGAGTCCCTTCGTCGCGCGCGACTGGCGCTGAACGAACACTACGGTGCCGAGACCGTTCTCTGGGCGAGCTACGTGCTCTACGGCGATCCGGGACATCCCTATTTCCGCGTTCCCGATCCGATCGTGCTGGAGCCCTCGGGCAAGATCGATGCCGCTGCCACGCGACACGCCGAGTCCGCGCGACCGGCGAAGGTGATCCCATTGCGTCAGGCGATGCGGAGAAAGACACGCGGGGCGACGACCTATGATGCGGGTCTGGTTGGTCCAACCTCCGAGTGGTACAACGCCATCGGCCGGTTGCTCAGCGTTCTGCTGCCCGTGCTATCGATCCTGGCGCTGCTCTTCGTCTTGATGGCGGTCACCGCGCCGGATCGGGGAACCCACGTGATCCCCGTCGAATCGGGGACCTACCACCCGCCCATCCGTCACCGGCTGTACGATACAGGACCGATCATCGTCACGCCGAGGACACCGCGCACGCCAACTCAATAGGATTTGGATCGCGTTCTGGATTCTGACTCAGATGCCGCCGCCGCCGTGATTGTAGCCACCGTTTCGCCGACCGAAGGAGATCACCTTGCGTTGACCGGGCGAGAGGCGCATCGAGCGTTTGCGATACCCGTATTGCGGATGGTAGAGCTCGAGGCGATAGCTCCCGGGCTTCAGGCGCGACGACGCGAGCGGCGTGCGGCCGAAGAAACGACCGTTGATCGTGACCGTCGAGCCGTAGGGCAGACGCCAGACGACCGTCGCCTTCTGCGAGACCGTCAGCGTCTTGTTGAGCCGCAAGACCTGGTCGGGGAAGAGCTGGATCACCTCTTTGTGGCTGATGCCGCTGCCCTTGAAGTGGATCTCGTGCATCCCCGGGGGGAGGGTCAGCGTCAACGGTGTCATGCCGCGGTCCCGTCCGAGCACCCGGATCTGCACCGGTGGTGTCGTGGTGATCAGCACCAACGCCATTCCGGGCGGGGCTTTGAGCTGGTTCGGTGGCTCGGCCGCGTCCGGCGTCGTCGGCGCTTCGACGTCGGGCGTCGGCGCTTCGACGTCGGGCGTCGTCGGTGGCGTCTCGACATCCGGCGGGCCGAAGTTGGTGCCGGGATTCGTATCAGGAGATTGCTCAACCGTGTCGGGGATGCCGCCACCGCCATTGTCGTGGTTCGGGTCGACCGGACCCGGCCCGCTCACATCGAGGGTTTGGGTCAGCGTCGTGACGTCATCCTGCGGCAGTGGCACCGAGACGTCGAGCGTGGGTAGCGGCACCGAGACGTCGAGCTGCTGCGTGAGCGTGGTCACGTCTGGCAACACGGGGGCGACGATATCCGGCAACGTCGGCGCTCCGAGATCCGCGCTGGCGAGCGTCATGTCGGCGCTCGAATCGGTGTCGGTCATCGAAACGTTGGGCTTGTTGGACGGGGTCTTCTTCTTGGCGACGATGTAGTTGTAGGTGAAGTAGCCGCCAGCGCCACCGCCAGCGAGGAGAATGATCACGAGGAAGATCCACTTCAGCGCACCGCCCGACTTGGCGGGTGGCGCGGCGACGCTGCTCGAGGCGTAGCTCTGCGAGGCGCCGACCGGCATCGCCGGGATCGAAGAGGCGGGGGTCGAGGCGACGGGCATCGAAGGCGTCGACGCTGCCGATGTGCCGATACTCGAGTCGGGCCCCTTGAACGGCGAGGTGTCGAACCCTTGCACGCTATTGGACGGCGGCGGCACGGGGGTTGGTGAGAGCGGCGTGGGCGGCGTCGTCACGTCGAGCGAGACCGTCTGCTCGACGGGGGGTTGCGCACCCGGTGGCGTCGCGCGAAGCCCCGGCAGCGAGGCCGGCGGTCGCGGAGGGCCGGATTGCGAGACCGACATCCGCGGCGGAGAGGGTGTCAGCTCGGGGCCGCGGTGCATCTGTAGGCTCGCGTATTCCTGGGACTGGGAGAGCAGCGAGTGCAAGTGCTCGCGGTCCTCGGGATTGTCCGAGAACAGGCGTCGCACGTAGTCGCCGATCGCTGCGACCGTCACGTACTTCCCATAGCTGTGGATGAACTCCTCGAGGTCGACTTGCATCTCGCCGGCCGAGGGGTAGCGATCATCGGGGTCCTTCTCGAGGGCGCGGAAGATGATCTCCGTCAGCCGCGTCGGGAAGTTGTAGACGAAGTCTTCCGGGCGCTTGGGGGGCTGCGAGAGGATGTCCGAGACCGCCGAGAGATCGATGTCGCCGCCGAAGAGGCCCTTGCCCGTGCAGAGCTCGAAGAGCACGATCCCGAGGGAGAAGATATCCGAACGTAGGTCGAGGCTCTTGCCGCGAATCTGCTCGGGGCTCATGTAGGACAGCTTGCCCTTGATCGCGCCGGCCTGGGTCTTGAACAGGTTGCTCCGCGCCTTGGCGACGCCGAAGTCGATCACCTTCACCGGGCCGTCGAAGGAGACCAGCGCGTTCTCCGGTGTCACGTCGCGGTGCACCAGGTTGAAAGCGGTCCCATCCTCGTCGGTGAAGCGGTGGGCGTACTCGAGGCCGTTGCAGATCTCGCTGACCAGCTTGGCGGCGTAGTTCAAAGGGATCTGAAGATCGAGCTCCGAGTGCTGGGTGATGATCTGCGAGACCGACTTGCCCTTGACGTACTCCATCGCGATGTAGTAGCGACCGTCGATCTGACCCAGCTCGAAAATCTGAACGATGTTCGGATGATGCAGCCGCGCAACGAGGCGCGCCTCGTCGAGGAACATCGTGATGAACTTCTCGTCGTCGGCGTAGCTCGAGAGGATTCGCTTGATGACGAGCTGCTTCTTGAAGCCGGCAGGTCCGGTCTGGCGAGCGAGGAAGACCTCGGCCATTCCGCCGACGCCGAGTCGGCCGATCAGCTCGTATTTGCCAAACTGTTCCATGTAGCGTGTGCCTCGGCCCTCTTGTGCCAGTTCAATCCTATGAACATTGGTCCTGAATGTCAACAATCCCCGGAGATAGAAAGTGCAATACGATCAACGGGATTTTCGTCGTTTGGCCTTCGCGGCGTCGAGAACCGGCCGAAGATACCGACCGGTGTACGATCGGGGGTCCGCTGCCAGCTGCTCCGGTGTGCCCTCGGCGACCAGCTCGCCACCGCGATCGCCCCCCTCCGGGCCGAGATCAATCACGAAATCGGCGCATTTGACCACGTCGAGGTTGTGCTCGATCAGCACGACCGTGTTGCCCGCGTCGACCAGGCGCTGCAGCACCATCAGCAGCTTGCGCACGTCTTCGAAATGCAGGCCCGTCGTCGGTTCGTCGAGGATATAGAGCGTGTCTCCGCTCGACCGCTTGGCTAGCTCGCGGCTGAGCTTGATCCGCTGTGCCTCGCCACCGGAGAGCGTCGTCGACGACTGTCCCAGCGGCATGTAGCCGAGACCCACGTCCTGTAACGTTTCGAGGATTCGAGTTATTGCCGGGTGGCTGCCGAAAAGCTCGGCGACCTCGTCGACGGTCATCTCCAGCACGTCGCTGATGTTCTTGCCCTTGAAGCGCACCTTGAGCGTCGCGTCGTTGTAGCGGTGACCGCGACAGACCTCGCAGGGAACGTAGACGTCGGCGAGGAAGTGCATCTCGATCTGGATCAACCCCTCGCCAGCGCAGTTTTCGCAGCGGCCGCCCTTGACGTTGAAGCTGAAGCGGCCAGGGGCGTAGCCGAAGGTCCGCGCTTCGGGGGTCTGAGCGAAGACCTGGCGGATGTGGTCGAAGACCTTGGTGTAGGTCGCCGGGTTCGACCGTGGCGTGCGGCCGATCGGTTTCTGATCGATGTTGATCACACGGCGCAGCTGGTCGAGCCCGTCGATCGCGTCGAAATCCCCCGTCTTTCGATGGCTCTCGCTCTTGTCGAGGTGGTTCGCCACGGCGGGATAGAGGATGTTGCGCACGAGGCTCGATTTGCCCGCCCCGGAGACGCCGCTGAAGACGACCATTACACCGACGGGAATCTCGACGTCGATTCCCTTCAGGTTGTTCTCCCGGGCGCCACGGATCGCGAGCATCCCCGCGGGTTTGCGGCGTTTGGAAGGGACCTCGATCGCCAGATTCCCCGAGAGGTAGCGCCCGGTGAGCGAGTCGGCGTGGCGCCGCAGCCCGTCGACGTCGCCGGCGTAGACCACGTGGCCGCCGTTCCGCCCGGCGCCGGGACCGAAGTCGAGGACGTGGTCGGCGTGCTCGATCGTCTCCTCGTCGTGCTCGACGACGACGACGGTGTTGCCGTTGTCCCGCAGCCGCTCGAGAGTCGCAATCAGGCGCCGGTTGTCGCGCTGGTGCAGGCCGATCGACGGCTCGTCGA
>JAGQJP010000837.1 GCA_020430585.1 Myxococcales bacterium
ACCGACTCGTTCGCGGTCGCTGAGCGAGCTCGGCCTCGATCGCCTCGAAACAGCGAATCATCTCGGCGTCGGCGGCGAGGGGCTGCGAAACGCCACAGTATGCCGTCGGGCCGAAGATCGGCACGTCGCTGCGCGCCTCGATCAAGCGTTTGTTGTGCGGCTCGTCGGGGCCGCCGTCAGGGCTCGTCCGGTTGAGGAGGACGCCGACGACGGGAATCTTCGCTCGCTCGAGGGCCGAGAGGGTGAGCAAGGTGTGGTTGATCGTGCCCAGCTGCGAGCGGGCGACGACGAGCACCGGATAGCCCAGCAAGCCGACCCACTCGAGGTACGACACGCTCTCGCTCAGGGGGACGTAGATCCCGCCCGCGCCTTCGACGAGAAGCCAATCGCAGCGCGATTCGAGGGCTCGCATCGCGGTGAAGAGGCGCAGCACGTCGATGCTCCGCTCCTCCAGCTCGGCGGCCAGCCAGGGCGCCACAGGTGCGGCGAGGCGGTAGAGATTGGTCTCGTCGAGCTCGAGGGAGACGTTCGAGGCGCGCTGCAGCCTCCGCGCGTCGCTCTCCGGGCCGTCGGTCCAGCCGCTCTCGACGGGCTTGGCCGCCACGACCGCGGCGCCCGTTTCGCCAGCCAGGGTCGCGAGCGCTTCGGTGACGCGGGTCTTGCCAACGCCCGTGTCCGTGCCGCTGACGAAGAGGGTGCGAGCGCTCACGCTGTCGCCTCGACGATCGATTGGCGGGTGATCTCGAGCAGCGAAGCGAGCTCGGCCTCGCCGATCGCCAGCGGCGGCATCAGCACGATGGTGTCGCCGAGGGGGCGGATCACGGCGCCCCGTCGCCGAGCGGCGATCACCACCTGATGACCCCGTCGCTCGGCCACTGGATAGGGCGTCCCGCGAGGCACGTCGAGCTGCAGCTCGATCCCGAGCATCAAGCCGCGCTGGCGAACCTCGGCGACGTGATCCAGCTCGAGCAGCCGCGGAAGCCACGCCTCGAGCTGCCCGATGCGCGCCCCAACCTGCTCGAGGCGACGCTCGCTCTCGAAGAGCTCGAGGCTCGCCAGGCCGACGGCGCAGGCCAGCGGATTGCCCGTATAGGTGTGGCCGTGAAAGAAGGTGCGAAACTCGTCGTGAGCGCCGAGAAACGCCTCGTAGATCGCCTCGCGGGTCAGGGTCGCCGCCAACGGGAGATAGCCCCCGGAGATCCCCTTGGCGAGGCAGAGAACGTCGGGCGAGACCGCCTCGTGCTCGCAGGCGAAGAGCGTTCCCGTGCGACCGAAGCCCGTGGCGACCTCGTCGACGATCAAGAGCACCCGATGCTCGTCGCAGAGTCGGCGCAGCTCGCCGAGGAAGCCGTCGGGAGCGGTGATGATCCCCGCCGCACCCTGAACCAGAGGTTCCACCACCACCGCGGCGATCCGTTCGGCGCGCTCGCGCAAGAGCTGACGCAGCGGCGCGATGTGATCGTCGCAGAGCGTCTCACGCCGATCGAGGGGCCAGCGTCGCACGCCGGGATAGGGCACGCGGTGGGCGTCGAAGAGAAGCGGTCGATAGAGTTGGTGGAACCGATCGATCCCGCCGAGGCTGACGCTGCCGATCGTGTCGCCGTGATAGGCGTTCTCGAAGGCGACGAACTCGGTCCGCTGTGGCGCCCCGACCTGCTGCCAGTACTGGAACGCCATCTTGAGCGCGACCTCGACGGCGGTCGACCCGCTGTCGGAGTAGAAGACCCGCGTCAGCTGGGCTGGGGCGACGGCGATCAAGCGCTCGGCGAGCCGTATCGCGGGCTCGTTGGAGAGGCCGAGCATCGTCGTGTGAGCGATCTTCCCCAGCTGGGCGCGCAACGCCGAATCGAGCGCGGGGTGGCGGTGGCCGTGAACGTTGCACCAGAGCGAGCTCACGCCATCGAGGTAACGGCGGCCGCCCTCGTCGATCAGCTCAGATCCTTCGCCCGCTACGATGATTGGCGCCTCCTCGGCGGCCCAGGCGGCCATCTGCGTGAAGGGATGCCAAAGATAGCGGCTGTCCAACTCTCGCAGCGTCGTCATCGTCACCTCCTCGGGGGGATCGGGGCTCAAAAGTCGTGGCGGAACTCGATCCCGAGGTTGAAGATCACCCCTTTGGACGTGTAACCGCCGACGGGATCGTTGGGCAAGACCTTCCCGATGCTGCGCGGCATCAAGATCGTCAGCTGGCCGACGAGATCGACGACGACCAACCCGCGGGTGCGCTCGAACTTGTCGTACCAGGCAAAGCCAGCGCCCAGCGAGATCGTGTGCGCCTCGTTGTCGATGTAGTTGGTCTCGTAGACCTGGTTCGGTAGCGGCGTCGGGCGGTAGAAGTAGCCGCCGCGCAGCGTGAGCCACTCGAGGACGACGTACTCGATGCCGACACGGGGAATCAGAATGTCTTTGGCGTTGAGCTTCACGTTCGGCGAGTGCACGTCGATGATCGAAGCGGGCGTCGGCGCGTTCGGGTTGAGCTTGGTGTCGTCGAGCTTGATGTCGATCGCCGCCGACGGGCTCGGCGCCCGAGACCACATCGCCCAGGTCACCCCCGCTGAGATGCGGATCTTCGGGTAACGGAACTCGTACGAGACGCCGAAGTTGATCTGATGCGGCGTGTAGAGCCCGACACCCTTGATCTTGAAATCCAACGCGCCGATCTCGTCCAAGACGACGTTCAGCGGGAGGGAAAAGCTGAGCTGCAGCGCCCCGCGATAGCTGATCCCAATCCGCAAGCCGCGCACGGGGCGCAACAAGATCCCCGCGGTCGGAGCGATCGTCGCGAAGAGGTCGACCTTCAGGTTCTTTTTGTTGATCCGCTTGTCGAGGAGGCTGATCGAAAAATCCGCCGTGCCCGAGAGCTTGGCCAGGAGCTGAAAGCCAATCCCCACCGAGATCACGCGGTGAATCTCGTAGGCCACACCCATCGCGATGATCAGCTTGTCGGGAAGATTCTGATACATGTAGAACTGCGGCGTCGTGTAGTCGATCGACTCGAGGCGCGTCAAG
>JAGQJP010000838.1 GCA_020430585.1 Myxococcales bacterium
CCCGAGCGATCTCGTCGCCGACGTGCTCCCTGCCGACGATCTCGGCGGGGAACCGACGGCGGACCTCTCGAGCCCCGACGATCTCGGCGGGGAACCGACGGCGGACCTCTCGAGCCCCGACGATCTCGGCGGGGAACCGACGGCGGACCTCTCGAGCCCCGACGGCGCGGCCTCCGACGACAGCAGCGAACCGATCGACCTCTCCAGCGTCTGCCCGATCCAGACCGTCCGGATCGGCGACATCTGCATGGATCGCTGGGAGGCGCCGAACAAACCCGGCGCCCGACCGCTCGTGATGTACAGCTTCTACGAAGCCGAAGCGTGGTGCAAGGCGCGGGGCAAGCGCCTGTGCTACGATGACGAGTGGCAAAACGCCTGCGAGGGACCGAAGAAGTGGAAATACCCCTACGGCGATCTCCGCGAGCCTGGGCGCTGCAACGACGACAAGACCTGGTTGACCTACAGCGCAACGAAGCTCGCGCTCTGGCCGAGCAAGGCCGCGACGAGCGAGATCGAGACCCTCGAGGAGCTCTTCGCCAAGGTCAAGGCGACCGGACCCAACGGCGTCACCGTCGTCAACCACCTCGAAGCGCTCTATCAAGCCGAGGGCAACGGCGAAAATCCCGAATGCGTGGGGCCCTCGGGTGTCGAGGACCTCGTCGGAAGCGTCGAGGAGTGGACGCGGCGCCGCGACGGCGGTAGCGGTCCCGAGTTCTCGGGCAACCTCAAGGGTCGATTCTGGGCCGAGTCGCGCACCTGCCAGAGCAGCGTCCTCGTCCACGCCAACGCGTTCCGCTTCTACGAGATCGGTTTTCGCTGCTGTATGGATCGGCCGTAGACCCTTTCCGGTTGCCACAGCCGCTCCCAGCACATACGATCGGACTATCGTCGGGAAAGGAGCCCGTTCGCCGTGATCGAACGCTATTTCAACGCCATTGAACCTCTGATCAGCGGGCTGATCGTCGCTGGGCTATTCATCGTCGGGATCATCGTCGCCCGCGTGCTCACCGGCGACAAGGCGCTCCGCGAGCGCCTGACGACGCCGCTCACGCTGACGTTGGTCTACCTGCCGATCGCCGGCCTGACGGTCCTCGCCCGACTCTATCTGCCGGCGGCCTACGGCTTGATCAGCATCGTCGGCCTCTTCGTGCTCTCGCTGGCGGTGGTGTTGGCCGTCGCCGCGGCGATCTTCGACTACTTCATCCGCGGCTATCGAGTCGAGGTGCCGAAGATCGTGCGCGACATCGTCGTGATCATCGTCTACGCGATCACGATCATCGTCGCGTTGGGCCAGCACGGCGTGAACCTGACGGGGATCATCACCACCTCGGCAGTGCTCACCGCGGTGATCGGCTTCGCCCTGCAGGATCTCCTCTCGAACTTGATCAGCGGCCTGGCGATCCAACTCGAGCAGCCCTTCCGGGTCGGGGACTGGATCCAGGCGGAGAACTTCGAGGGGCGCGTGCGCGAGGTGAACTGGCGCACGACGAAGATGGAGACGCGGGACGCCGATATCGTGATCGTCCCCAACAACGTGATCACCCGGGCGACGCTGGTCAACCGCAGCGAGCCGAGCGGGATTCACCGTTGCACGTTGAGCATCGGCTTGCGCTACGAAGAACCGCCGAACAAGGTCAAACAGGTGCTGCTCGCAGCGATCGGCGACGTCGACGGCGTCCTCAAAGAGCCGGCGCCGCGGGTGCAGCTGAAGAAGTACGATGACTTCTCGATCAACTACATGCTGCTGTTCCATATCGACGGCTACGAACACCGCGAGCGACTCGAGGACCGGGTCCACACCCTCGTCTGGTACCGCCTGGCGCGCGCCGGGATGAGCGTCCCCTTCCCGATTCGCGACATCAACGTGCGACAGGTCTCCGAAAAAGAGGCCGCCGAGCGGCGCGAAGCCGAGCGGGGCCGCATCCTCCGCGCCTTGAACGAGGTCTCGTTCCTCGAGCCGCTGACGAACGAGGAGCGCGCCCACCTCGCCTCCC
>JAGQJP010000839.1 GCA_020430585.1 Myxococcales bacterium
CGGCATTTCGGCGTATCTGGGCATCATTCTGGCTGGTGGCGGGTCGACGCGGATGGGGCGGCCAAAGGCGCTCTTGCCCGCGGGTGACGGGACGTTCCTGTCACGGCTGCTCGTCACCCTCGACGTCTGCCCGCGGCGCGTTGTCGTGGCGGGAGCGCACGTCGAGCCGATCCGGGCCTATCTCCGCGCGACGCCGAGCTCGCAGGGCGGCCTCGAGCGCGGGGAGATCGTCGTCGTCGAGAACCCCGACCCCGACCGAGGCCAGTTCTCGAGTCTACAGCTCGGTCTGACGCAACGGCGTGGCGACGAGCGGGGAGCGATCATCACGCCCTGCGACGTGCCGCTCGCTTCGACGACACTGGTGCCGTACCTGATCGCGACCCACCAGGGCGATCCACGGATCGGCCTGGTCGTGCCCGAGTACGACGGGAATTCGGGGCATCCCGCGCTGCTCGACGCGAGATTGTTCGAGGTTCTCCTCGCGAGCGACCCGAGAGCGCACACGCGGCGCGCCATCGAAGCCGCGCTACGCGCGACGGGGCTCGGCGAGAGGCGACAAGGGGTAGACGAACCGCTGGTAGCGGTGAACATCAATACGATCGACGACTACCAATCCTGGCTGCGGAGGGATTCCGATGCATGACACGATCTATCGCGAGGTTCGGTATCGCGCGAGCGAGCTCGAACACAAGTACGGCCCGAACGTCCACATCGTCAGCGACGTGCTCTGCCTGAGCCTGTTGGCGGATCTCTGTTCGCCCGAGACGAAGCAGCCCGGGGTCAACTACCTGGTGACGACGCTCTACCACAAGCTGCTCCACACCGTGATCAACGCCGAGTTCCCGACGCGTGTCGCCGACCGGATCACCCGGATGAGCGCCTACACCCCCGAGGGCGTCTGGCGCGGTCGGATCATCGACCGCACGACCTACGCCGTCACCGTCGACATCGCCCGAGCCGGGATTCTGCCCTCGATGGTCTGCTACGACGTCCTCAACCGCGCCCTGGAGCCCGAGCGCGTGCGGCAGGACCACTTCGTGATGGCGCGCACCACCGACGCAAAAGATGCGGTGACGGGCGCCGAGATCTCGGGCCAGAAGATCGGCGGTGGCGTCGATGGCCGGATCCTGCTCTTTCCCGATCCGATGGGCGCGACGGGCTCGAGCCTCTCGACGGCGATGCAGTGGTACAAGGACCACGTCAACGGGACGCCGCTGAAGGTGATCACCTTGAACTTGATCATCACCCCCGAGTTCATCAAGCGCATCACCACCGACCACCCGAACACCGTGATCTACGCCTACCGCCTCGATCGCGGCCTGAGCGACCCCGACGTCTTCGCGACGATCCCGGGCACGCACTGGGAACGCGAGCGGGGTCTCGACGACCGGCAGTACATCGTGCCCGGCGGCGGCGGCTTTGGCGAAATCATGAACAATTCCTTCGTTTGACGCAAAAGGGGACGATATGGGTTGGCCCGATGTGGAAATGCGCGAGCTGATCTCGCGCGATCGTTTGCAAGCGCGAATCTCCGAGCTCGGCGCTCAGATCACCGAAGACTATCGAGGGCGCGAGCTCGTGTTGATCTGCGTGCTCAAGGGGAGCTTTCTCTTCACCGCCGACCTCTCGCGGCGGATCGAGCTACCGATCGAGATCGACTTCCTCGGGGTCTCGAGTTACGGCGACAGCACGTCGTCGTCGGGGGTGGTGCAGATCACCTCCGATCTGACGCACCCGATCGGCGGCAAAGAGGTGCTCCTGGTCGAGGACATCGTCGACACGGGCTTGACGATGACCTATCTCCTCGAGAACCTGCAGACGCGGCGCCCGAACAGCGTTCGCATCTGCACGCTGCTCTACAAGAATATCGAGAAGAACCACCACCTCACGATCGACTACTGTGGCTTCGAGATCCCGCCGGAATTTGTGGTTGGCTACGGTCTCGACTATATGCAAAAATATCGCAACTTGGACTACATCGGCGTGTTGACGAACCCGACGCCGTGATCCGAAGAGTCGAATGCCGCCCACGCGCCGTCAGAACGCGCCCCACCGAGGGTGCGCGCCGTCCATGTTGCACCGACACGCTCGCGTCGCGCTCGTCGCGCTCTTGTCCTTGGTCTCGATGCCGAGCGTCGCCAGCGTCTTCGACACCTACGGCTTCGGGGCGCGGGGAACGGCGCTGGGCAACGCCCAGACCGCCTCGTCCGAGGATTTCTACGGTCTCTACTACAACCCCGCCACGTTGACGGTTCGCAAGCGCGTGCACTTCGGCTTCGGGGTCGGGCTGATCCTGCCGAAGCTGAAGATCAACCGATCGAACGCCCAGAGCGAGATCCCCTCGCTCGTCCCGGGGCTCAACCTCGGGGTGCACCTCGGCGTCGTCTTCCCGATCGGCGGCCTGATCCAGAACAAGCTGGCGATCGGGATCGGCGTGTTCCTGCCGACGATCCGCCTGACGCGCCTCGAG
>JAGQJP010000099.1 GCA_020430585.1 Myxococcales bacterium
ACGCGGAAACATCGAGGCGATGATCCGCGACCGAGAGGGCGTAGGCAACACGAAGAACTCATCGGTCGCGCGCAGCACGATGTGGGGCGTGTCGGCCTCCCAATGAAGGGTCAGCACGTCGTCCATCAGCGCGAGATCGTCGCTGATCCGACGCTTCAAGATCCGCACGAAGCGGCGCAGCTCGTCGATCGTCACACCGCGCTCGACACGCAGCTCTCGCACGCCGTCGTGGAACAACAGATACCAGAGATTCCCGCTGAGCTTGGTGTTCTGGTCGAGGGGCCGCCCCGAGAGCATCACGCCGAAGGACTCGAGCTGCAGCTCGAGTCGCTGATGTTGCAACAGATACTGCGCTAGACGCAGGAAGAGCTCGTCGATCCGTTCCTCGACAGCGCGCGAGTAGCCGTGTTGCGTGATGCTCCGCCGCGAGATCTCGGAGGGATCGCGCACGGGCATCAGCTCGGCGAAGGCGTCGGAAAGCTCGGCGACAATCCCGCGAGCGAGCCGAAATCGCACACGCTCGCCCGGTTCCAGCCCGTGGCCCGAGTCTTCGCGCTTGAACGGGTTGGGCTCTGCCTCGCTCGAAGGCGCGCTCGCCGGGCCTTCGGGCGGCGCAGCTGCCGCAGGTCGATCGTCCGCGCTCACGGGGGGCGGCGGCGACGGCCTCGACATCGGCACCGCCGCAGCCGGTATCGGCGGCGGCCCCGTGCGGGGAGGCGGAATCGCGGGCGGAACCTCGGAGCTCGGCAGGTCCTCGAGGCGCTCCGCGGGCGGCGACGGCTGCTGGCGGGGCGCGGCGCTCGGGGCCACGACGCGGGTCACGTCGATCAGCGCGCGATGGAGCTCATCCACCGAGGCCCAACGGTTTGCCGGCTCGATCGAGAGGCAACGCTCGACGAGCTCTTCGATCTCCCGTGGAAACGAGAGCTCCGAGTTGAACTCGGCGATCCGTGGGGCCGGCTCGTAGAGCTGAGAAAAGAGCACCTCTTCGGGTGTCGCGCCCCAGAATGGATGATTTCCGGTGAGCATCTCGAAGAGGCACAGACCGAGCGCGTAGATGTCGGACGCGACGCCGATCTGCTGCTGCTGAATCTGCTCGGGAGCGCAATGCTGCGGCACGAACTCCCCACCGTCGAGGGAGCCGAAGGCGCCGAATCGCACGTAGAAGCCGATGTCCAAGAGCGTGATTTGGCGTTGCATGCCCGAGGTGACGCCGATGTTGATGTTGCCCGGGTGGATGTTCGAGTGGACGAGCCCCGCCTCGTGCGCCACACTCAACGCCTCGAGCAGCGGAAGGACCAACGTCACGACCTCGTCGAGGTCCAACGCTCCGTTCTCTTCGAGCAGCTTGGCGAGGGTCTTGCCCCGAATGTGCTCGATCACGATGAACTCTTTGCCCTTGCGCGTCGTACCGCGCTCGAGCACGCGCACCAATCGCGGATGATCGATTCGCTGCAGATCGTCGATCGCCGCACTGGCAAACGCTCGCGACGACACGCGCTCGAACACCTGCGGCTCGAAGATGCGGAGCAGTCGGCGCTTTCGCGAGTCGGGATGCGTGGCGATCAACAACCGACTGCGCGGTGTCCCTCGGTACTGCCGTAGCGCGCCATATCGTTTTTCGAACGAGGTTACGCCGCGTTCCACCAACTCCCCCGCTGACATGGAATCGGAGCTCGAGCTCGACGGATTGAAACGGACGCTGTGAATTATACTCGAAAGAAACGGAATGATGCCACGATTGATTGCGCGAATCGATCGGACTCAGCTATGGCGCTCGCGCTGCTCGGCAAGGGCGACGAACTGCGCCTTGACCGCCGGATATTCGCCGAGCAATGCCCCCAGATCGTCAGCGAAGATGTAGATCAAATCGACGGGCGAGCGCGTCACGCAGCTGGCGTTGCGGCGCTTGGTACGCTTCTCGGCGCTGAGGAACTCTCCGTCTTCGATCAACGCCGTCTCGCCAAACGCGTCGCCTGGCTTGAGTCGCACGAACCCTTCGCCCGGGATGATCACTTCGACCTCACCCTCGCGAATGAAGTAGACTTCGTTGGGCGCGTCGCCAATCCAGACGACCATCTCCGCGATCGCGTAGCGACGACGTCGCGTGATCGCGGCGAGCCGCTCATATCCCCGGGCGTCGAGGCCGTTGAACACGGCGATCTGCTCGAGCATGAAGGGAGCTACAATCGATTTGATCGTCATCCGCACTCCTGTCGCGAATACCCTATCGCTTCGTTCCGGCCGAATGTATCACAGCGCCGCGAAATTTCCAAAACAACTGTCACCTCAGCACTTTACAAGCGCACCGCGGGCGACTATAGTCGTGACCATGTTTTGGCGCATGGTACATCGTTGGTTCGTCTTCTGGTTGATCGTCTACAAACATCTCTTCATCCGTTTCTTCCAGCTGGTCGGTCTGCGATGGCTGTTCTGGAAAATCGCCCACTCCAACGAGCCCTACGAGCGGATCAACGGCCCGATCTTCCTGCGCCGCGTCTTCGAAGACCTGGGTCCAACCTACATCAAGCTCGGTCAGCTGATCGCGTCGAGCCCCGGGCTCTTTCCCGAAGCCTACGCCAAAGAGTTCCAAAAGTGCCTCGATCGCGTGCCGCCGATCTCGACCGAGACCGCCAAATCGATCATCGCACAGGGATTGGGCAAGCCGTATACAGAGATCTTCGCGACCTTCGAAGACGAGCCGATCGCCGCCGCCTCGATCGCCCAAGTGCACGGGGCGACGTTGGCCGATGGCAGCGATGTGGTGGTGAAGATCCAGCGGCCCCAGATCCACGACCGCGTCGTCGCCGACGTGGCGATCATGCGCCGCGCCGCATCGATCGGACAGCGCTTCAGCAAGCAGCTTCAGCTCTCGAACGCCGTCGGGATCATCGACGACTTCCACCGCACGATCCTCGAGGAGCTCGACTTCCGCAAAGAGGGGCGGAACATGGACGAGTTCAACGAAATCGTCCACACCCACGGAATGGCCGAGCTCGTCGCCCCCAAAGTCTATTGGGACTATACGGGTGAGCTGGTGCTGACGATGGAACGCTTCCACGGCTTCAAGGCCGACGACGTCGAGAAGATCCGCGAGTTCGGCATCGACAGCGAGAAGTACCTGCGCACGGGCTTGCGGGGCTGGATGCTGACAGTGATGCTCTATGGCTTCTTCCACGGCGACGTCCACGCCGGAAATCTCATGTTCCTGCCCGACACGAAGCGAATCGGCTTCCTCGACTTCGGCATCATCGGACGCTTCACCGACGAGCAGCGCATGCAGGTCTTGAAATATATCTTGCTCTTCGTCACGCAGGATTGGGAGGGGCTGGCACATCAGATGGTCGAGATGGGGTCGGCCCCGAAAGACGTGCCGATCAAGGAGTTCGCGGCGGGGATGGCCAAAACATACGAACCGCTGATGAGCAAGAGCCTGGCCGACATCAAGTATCAAGAGGTTCTACCGAACATTACGCGCTACGCGCTAAAATACGGCGTGCGAATCCCGAATGAGTTCATTCTGATCTTGAAACAGCTGCTCTATTTCGACCGCTACGCCAAGCTGACGGCCCCGAAGCTGAACGTCTTCAGCGACCTCTACCTCGTCGATTTCCTCTTCACACCCGAGGCGATGAAGCGCGGGATGGACATGAACCAGATCATGCCCATCTTACAACGAATCCAGCAACTTCAAGCGCAACAGAGCGCCGCCGCCTCCGCCGGCTGAGGCGTCACAGATTTCACTTGTCCCGGGTGCTCAAAGGGCTGTATCGTTGAGCCATGGAACGGAGCGGCGGGCGCGAGACGATCTTCATCTTGGACGACAACGTGATCAGCATCATGACCACCGAAGACGTGCTGTTGCAGAACGGCTACGAGGTCGTCAAGATGTCGAGCGCCAGCGGCCTGGTCGCGAAGCTGGAATATGCGCGCCCCGATGTGATGCTGCTCGACCCGACCCTCCCGCGGCTCGATATCGACGCGACCCTCGACGAGATACGCGCCTCGACCGAGCTCTCAAATTTGGCGATCGTGCTCTATTGCGATCTCGAGGCCAACGAGACCTACGAGATCGCCCGCCAACATCGGCTCGACGGCTACTTCTGCAAGAGCCTCGAGGTCTCGAAGCTACCGCAGTACATCGACCAGCTCTTCGACGAGTCTCCGAGCTGAGGTCCCTGCGCCGCTGACGTCGCCTGCTCTCGAGTCAATCGAAACAGTGTGGGGCGATATCGTTGTAGGGCGCGACGTCGTCGCTCTCGCCGAGATCCGCTTCGTCGGTCCCGGGATTCTGCCCTTGGGGGTCGAGAAGATCGACGTCCGCCGACCAGGCGTCGGGGGAATCGACGTCGGGTGAGTCGCTCGGCACGCAGCCAATGTCGTTTCCGTCCGCGCCGTCAGCCATGCAGCCGTCGTTGTCGTTGTTGAACTCGCCGCTGGTGTCCGCGTACCCTGCGGGATCGGGCCAGGTCGACGTGTCGGCTTTCACCTGCCCGCCAGAGGTGTTGTCCATACCGCCACGGCTCGGATTTCCCGTCACGAAGCCAGACGTGCCGTTCGTCTGGGTCCCCGCCGTCTCGATCGGAGCGGGCCTCGGGGTCAAACCGCACCCGGCGATCAACAGTCCGATCCATGCGACGCCCACGAGACGAAGGAGGCCGCGCTCACCCCGCGGGCGATCGCGCCTTGTCGGCTCCCCTCTTTGGTGTGCTGATCCCCGGCTGTGCATCCCCGATTACCCCCCGATTCGACTCACCGTCGTTATACCACTTCGTCGACACCGATCTCCAGGAGAAGGTGCGCAACAGCGCATGCCCACTCGCTCTCCGGCGCTCGATTCGAGCGCGGCGAGGTGCCAATGGCCGTCAACCGAGCTCGCCATCGCCAAACCTCGCCTGTCGCCGCGACACGTCCGTGCTCTCGACGTCGACCGGCATCTCCGTCGCTTCGACGTCGCTGTCGCTCTCATCCACGTCGGCGTCGGACTCGGCGTCCGACTCGTTCGCGCCACCGTCGACATCGTTCGCCGGAGACAGAACCGCGTCGGCGCTCCCTGTATCCGCTGTCGAGTTGCTGGCGTCGACCCCGCCCTGGTAGTAGACGTCCTCGTGCGTCTTGTCATCGATCTGCGGGGCTGGACGCGGCGTCAACGCACACCCTGCGAGCCATCCGCCGACGACCATCACCAACACCACTGCTCGCGCACACCGCATCATCCTTCACGCACCTCCGGGCCACCGGACGTGGTACAGCCAGCCCGAGGCACAAGTCTGCAATCAACGATCCAAAATCATCAGAAACGGAAAAGTTTCCCTTCCGCCCGTGCCGCGCGGGGATCGCGCCGCCGCCAGGTCGCTCGACGCCGGAGACCAGCGCGACCCGCCCTCCCAAAATGATTACAATGCTTACAGATGGGTCCGCTTCTGACTACTTTTATTACATTCGGCCGAGAGCGCGGCTCGGGGCCCTTCGACAATCATGTTGACGAACGAAACTGGATGATGTCAACAGAAGTTGCTATACTCGCCACATGACGACGCCCTTCGAAGAGACAGCGATCGCCCGTCGGTACGAGCCGCTCCGCGAGCTCGGGAGCGGCGGAATGGGTACGGTGTATCTCGTCGCCGACCGCTTCCGTGGCGGCGAGCAGGTCGCCTTGAAGACGATTCACCCCGAACGCCTGCGACACCTCGACAAGTTTCGGCAGGAATTCACGGTCTTGAGCAAGCTTCGCCATCCGCACCTGCTGCGGGTGATCGACTTCGGCTCGACGCCGGCGCCCGAGGAGCGCTTCTTCTTCACCAGCGAATACGTCGCCGGTCAACGCCTCGACACCTGGGCGGCGGGCAAAGGTCTCGTCCCCCTCCTGCAGGTGCTCACACAGTTGACAGAAGTGTTGCACCACCTCCACGCCCGCAACGTCTTGCACCTCGACATCAAACCCGACAACCTGCTCGTCACGGGGGGGAATGGCGAGCCCGTCTCGTCGCGCCTGATCGACCTCGGGCTGGCCCGCTTTCGACAACAACAGGATCAGGAGACGAGCGGCACGGTGCATTTCATGTCGCCCGAGCAGATCAC
>JAGQJP010000840.1 GCA_020430585.1 Myxococcales bacterium
GCTCTTCCCCTGTGTCGTTGTCTTTGTTCGTCTTCGAGACCCGCAGCGCCGCGTCGAACAGCCCCCGGATCACGATCTTCGCTTCGTTGATCTTGAGCGTCAGCGCGGGCGGATTCGTCCGCTCGGCGTTGGGCAACAGATAGCCGAAGAGCATCACCTGATAGGGCTCGTTGAGCGTGACCCACCAGTCGATCGCCTCACCGAATTCGCGCGCCAGGAACCCGCCGTATTTCGCCGCCTCACGCACGGCGCGCTCGCGGTCGACCCAACCGCGTTTGGTGCAGGACGCGAAGTCGGTGTGACAGGTCACCGCGTCGTGGAGCCAGAGCGGCAGCGTGTAGTGGATCACCGTCGCCAGCGGAGTGATCCCCCGCGCCTTCATCGCAGCGAGCTGTGCGTGGTATGCCTCGAGGGCGACGGGGTTGGCGATCTCACGCAGCGCGTCGTAGCCCTCGACGCCGTCGGTCGCCGTCGGAAAGATCCGGCTCCACTCGAAAGAGAAGCGGAAGCCGTTGTTGTGCAGCTCGTCGCGCACGCGGTCGAGGTCCGCCTCGTAGAGCTCGTAGAAGCCCGGTCCCGTCGACGGGAGGTCGCCCGAAAGGTGGGTCGAGCTCGAGGCGAGGGTCGCGGGATCGGTGACGTAGGCGTACCAATCCGAGTTCGGATCCTCGCAGACGCTCGCGCTCAGCGTCGGGCAGCCCATGTCGATCTGAAAGCCCGCCGTCGCCGAGCCCCAGATGAATCCGGTTGGGAAGCGCCACGTTTCATCGACGCTCGCCGGATCGTAGAGCGGATCGACCGCGTCGTTGGCGTCAACCGTGCTCGTGGCGTCGTTTTTGGCGGCTGTTGGGATGCCGCGGTCGCAGGCCGCGATGAGGACGAGCATCGCTACGACGAGCGTCGTCGAGACAACGAGTGTTCCGATGCGGTTCATCGCCCCGAGGGACGTGCGCGGTCGTGGAGTGCTCATGCGTCTCCTTTGGCGGTGCGCAGGAAGTGGTAGACCTTGGCGGGGCGGGCGCTGGTGATCCGACGGCCGTCGGCCTGGGCGATCACCCCGTCGTCGATCAGCCGCTGGAAGCGTCGGCGAAAGTTCCCGGGATCGTAGGGTTTGCCCATGATCACCTCGTAGACGGAGCGCAGCTCGGCGATCGTGAAGGTCGTCGGCACCAGCTCGAATGCGATCGGTGAGGCCTCGAGCTCGCGGCGCAAGCGCGCCAGGGCGAGCTCCAGCATCTCGGTGTGGTCGAAGGCGAGCGCCGCTCGTCGCGCGTGCTCGACAATCTGCCAGCCAGCTTGGCTCGCGTCGCCACCCGCGACCACGAAGGGCGCCAGATCTGGACGAACCAGCGCGAAGTAGACCACGCTGATCACGCGCCCGCGCGGATCGCGTCCCGCCTGGCCGAAGGTGTGCAGCTGTTCGAGATAGACCGCGGACGGCGGCAGCCCCGTCTCTTCGTGCAGCTCGCGTCGCGCCGTCTCGTCGAGGTCCTCGCCCTGCGCATCGACGCTTTCGCCGACGCGGACGAAGCCTCCCGGGAGGGCCAACTCGCCGGCAAAGGGTGGACGCTGGCGCCGGATCAAGAGCACGTTCAGCAGCGCGTCGATCACGGTGAACACGACCAGATCGACAGCAACCGACGGGCGGGGATATTGGGTGATCGTCTCCATCGCGTATCTCGTCCGACAGCTGTAGCGGCGCTCATCGTATGGCGCTTCGTCGCTTTCGGAGCCGATGGCCGACGACGGCCGCTCCGAAGAGTAGGAATACGATCATCGGCAGGCTCGTGTCAATCGGGGCCTCACCAGCGGGCAATCGGCAGCCGCC
>JAGQJP010000841.1 GCA_020430585.1 Myxococcales bacterium
CCATCGGACCGTCAGAGCTCCACCGACTCGAGGGGAAAGACGCGCTGGAGGCTGATCGCCAACATCAGATCACCCGTGATCTGCCCCTGCCCCATCGCGAAGGCGAGAGGACCGTCGAGGCGTCCGTTGATCAGCGCGAGAAAATCCTCGGCCTGCATCGTGATCGTCACGCTCGCCGCGTCGTGGCGCCCCTTGTCGACGCTCATCGTGCCATCGTCGAGGATGATGTAGATCTCGTAGCCCCCGACGCCGCGCAGGTCGAACTGAACGACGCCGAAGATCCCTATCGTCGCCTCGGAGCGAAAGCGCTCGTCCAGCGTCTCGAAGTACGAGTCCAACGTCGGAAACGGAAGAGTGCTCTCGCCTCGCGTCCTGTCCATCACCTCGCCTGGGCGCTCACGCGCAGTTGGTGTCGCTCGGGTCGATTCTTTCGCAGTGGAGCCGCGGCGTCAACCGAGTGCGCTCTCGATGTTGTCAGGACGGGCCGAGCCGCTCGACGAGCCCCTCGCCGACGCGAGCGAGCGAGAGCTCTGCGCCCAATTCGGCAGCGAGCTCCTCGGCGTCGAAGGTCTGCCCGCGAGCGAAGAGCGAGCGAAGGAATGCGCCAGTCGCCGGATCGCGCCACCACTGCTCGTCCCAACGCTCGCAAAGAAAACGGCGCAGCGCGTCTTCGAGGGCCCAGGCGCGAATGTAGGCCGAGCAATAGAGGTGCGGATCGACATCGAGCAGGAAAAACTCGCGATGGACCTCGATCCCCAAGGCGCGTCCGAGGATTTCTCTGTAGCGATCGGCGCGGTCGGCGCGCAGCCCTTCGCGGTAGAGCTCGACCTCGTAGATCAGCTTTCCGCAGCTTCGTCTGAGCTGAAACAGGCGACGCAAGGCGAAGAACCGCTCGTCGTCGGCGCTGACGCGATAGCCGAGGAAACGGCGCACCCAGAGCGGCTCGGCGACCAACCCCTCGAACAACATCGCGTAGCCTTCGAACAGGGCGTCATCGCCGAGAGCGCGCACACCGATCGGCAGATTCGGCGAGACGTGGGAGAAGTGCAGAGCGTGACCGAGCTCGTGATAGAAGGCGGCATAGTCCTCGAACCCGCCGCGGGGAAAGATCGACAGGGCGATCGAGTCGGGAACCGAAAGCGGCACGCAAAACGCTCGCGCGACCTTGTTCGGGCGCTCCTCGAGGTCGAGGTGGATCGCCTTCGGCCAGTCGATGGACATCTCCCGCAGACAGGACTGCCCTTTCGGCACGAGGTCGAACGGCTGATACTCGCGCCGCAACCAGGGCGCGCGGAGCAGATACAGCCAGTCGTGAAAACGTGCCTCCCGTGGCGCGACGCCGCAGACGCGTTCGAGATACCAGGCCGAGACGTCGCGATAGGCATCCTCTGTCGAGTCCAACAGCGCGCGCGCCGCGTCGACGAGCGGGGGAAGGTCGAAGCCGAGTAACGACGGCAGCAGATTGGAATAATCGTCGAGTCGCAAGCGGTTCGAGGTCTCGACCAGACGCTCGAACCCGCGCTGCAACGGCCGTGCGATCGCGCCCACGTGAGCGGCGATGCGACGATCGAGCTGATCGCGCAGCGCTCGTGGCTCAATCGTCGGGAGCAGCGCCTGCGCCTCGCGCAGCGAGAGCATCTCGCTCTCGGGACCCTCCAGACGGCGCAGACACGATGCCCGGGCGACGTCGCTGCGCTCGGCGGCAGAGGACTGCTCGAGAGCCTCCTTGATCAGGAAGGCTCTCACGTTCGCCAGCGAGCGCGCCTCGATCGGGTCGGCCGTCGACGACGCCGCGTCCTGGAGCATCTCGTGGGTCTCGCGACTCAACAGGCGATCCCCGATCGTGCCGTTGAGGGCGCCGCTCCCACTCGCCGGTGCAATCCCGCTGTAGTCGCGATAGATCGCCTCGTACAAGGTGCAGAGCACCGCCTCGACGTCCAAAAGCAGCTTCGCAATCTCGTTCATCGGGCGTTAGAATACAGAAGTCCGGGCCGAGGTTCAACGGGAGTGAGCGATGAGCGAGGGCAGACGCAAGATATGGGTCGGCATCGACAGCGGCGGCACGTTTACAGACCTCGTGCTCTGGAGCGAGAGCGGGCTCGAGACGCACAAGTTGCTCTCGACACCGAACAATCCAGCCGAGGCCGTGCTCGACGGCCTGCGCTCGCTACTCTCGGGGCGTGAGCCGAGCGACGAGGCTCCGCAGGCGCTGCACGGCGTCGTACACGGCTCGACGGTGGCGACGAATACGCTGCTCGAACGGACAGGGGCGCGCTGCGCCTTCATCACCAACCGCGGCTTCCGCGATCTGTTGACGATCGGCCGTCAACAACGCCCCACGCTCTATGCGCGACGCGTGGAGACCGTCACGCCGCCCGTCGCGCGCCAGCTCTCCTTTGGCGTCGGTGGGCGTCTCGACGCTGCTGGCCTCGAGATCGAGCCATTGAAACCCGACGAGCTTCGCGATCTGGCGCGCACCCTCCGAGAGCTCGGAATCGACGCGATCGCGATCTGCTTGCTTCACGCCTACGCCAATCCCGCCCACGAGCAGGCGGTCGCCCGCGCCCTCGGCGAGCTCGGCCTACCGCTCTCGATCTCGAGCGAAATACTGCCCGAGATACGCGAGGTCGAGCGTGCCTTCGCGACCTGCGTCAACGCCTACGTGCAGCCGAAGATGTCGCGCTATCTCACCGCGCTGGAGCAGGCGATCGGCGAGCGGCAGCTGCGCGTGATGCAAAGTGACGGCGGCGTCGCCTCGGCACGGCTGGCGTCGCGACAACCCGTGCGAACGATCCTCAGCGGTCCTGCCGGCGGCGTCAACGGTGCGCTGATGATGGCCAAGATGGCGGGGATGCACCGCGTCCTCAGCTTCGACATGGGCGGAACCTCTACCGATGTCTCGCTCTGTGACGGCGAGCCGACGATCACGTACGAGGGGCGCGTCGGTCCGCACCCCGTGCGGCTGCCGATGCTCGACATCCATACCGTCGGCGCGGGGGGCGGATCGATCGCCTATCTCGATCTCGGCGGCGCGCTCCGCGTCGGCCCTCGCAGCGCGGGAGCCGAGCCCGGGCCCGTTTGCTACGCCCGCGGGGGGCGCGAGCCGACCGTGACGGACGCGAATCTGATCTGTGGCCGGATGCTCGCCGACCGCTTCCTCGGGGGGCGAATTCGGCTCGACGCCGCGGCGGCGGAACGCGCGCTGTCAGGGCTGGCGACACAGGCGGGTCTCGAGGCGCTGGCTCTGGCCGAGGGCGTTCTCGAGGTCGCGAACGTCTTGATGGCACGTGCGCTGCGCGTGATCAGCGTCGAACGTGGCTTCGACCCCCGGGAATTCGCGCTAATCGCCTTTGGCGGCGCGGGCGGAATGCACGCCTGCGCCCTCGCCGAGGCGCTCGAGATGCGGCGGATCCTCGTCCCGGCCCACGCCGGCGTGCTGAGCGCCCTCGGCATGATCAGCGCCGATCTGACGCGCCGATACGTTCAGATGTGGCTCCGACCACTGGACGAGGTCGACCACGACGCCCTCTGCGGCGCCTTCGAAGCCCTCGAAGCCCGCGCTCGAGACGAGATGACGGACGAAGGGGTCGCAAACGAGCGGTTGACGCTGCGCCGTTTCGTCGACTTGCGCTACGAGGGCCAGAGCTACGAGCTGACGTTGCCCCTCGACGACCCGCGGCGCGCGAGCCTTCACGACTCGCTGCGGTCACGCTTCGGCGAGGCCCACGAGCAACGTTATGGATACCGTCACGAAGAGCGACCGATCGAGCTCGTGGCGCTGCGCCTGCGCGCGATCGGTCGCGTCGACAAGCCGCAGCTCGCCGCGGCTGCGGCGTCGCACGCGGCGATGCCCGAGCGTCCCCACCGGATCTGGCTGCGGGGCGCGTGGTGCGACGCGGTCGCGGTCAGCCGTGACGCGCTGCGAGTCGGTGGGCGCCTCCACGGGCCGGCGCTGATCGCCGACGATCACGCGACGACCCTGCTCCACCCGGGCTGGGTCGCCTTGAAGGATCGCTTTGGCAGCCTGCTGCTCAATCGCAAAGGATGAACGGAAACGACGACCAAGGATGAGATGAGCGACGCGATTCAACTCGAGCTGTTCAAGAACCTCTTCGCGGCGATCGCCGAAGAGATGGGCGTCGTCTTGATGCGCACCGCCCTCTCCACCAACATCAAGGAGCGCCTCGATTTCTCCTGCGCCCTCTTCGACCGACAAGGGCGAATGCTCGCCCAGGCGGCGCACATCCCGGTTCATCTCGGGTCGACACCGATGTCCGTCGCCGCAGCGATCGACACCCTGGCGATGCGACCGGGGCAGCACGTGGTGCTCAACGATCCCTACTGCGGTGGCACGCATCTCCCGGATATCACGTGCGTCACACCCGTCTTCGTCGAAGGCGGCGACGAGCCAGAGCTCTACGTCGCCAATCGCGCTCACCACGCCGACATCGGCAGTCGCAGCATCTCGTCGATGCCGATCGCCGAGCACATCGACGATGAGGGATTCCGCTTCGGCCCCACCATCGCCGACGAGCGGTTCATCGAGGAGCTTCGAGGACGCGTCCATTTGCCCGACGAGCGCGAGGCGGACCTACGGGCCCAGATCGCCGCCAACCACGTCGGCGCGCGGCGTTTGACCGGCCTCGTCGAAGAGATCGGTCGCCAGACTCTTCGCGAACGAGGCGAGGCCTTGCTGGACTACGGCGAGCGGATGATGCGACGCGTCCTCGCCGCGCTGCCCGATGGCCGCTACGAGGCCGAAGAGCGGCTCGACTCGGACGGCTGCGGTAGCTTCGACATTCCGCTGCGCGTGGCGATCGAGATCGACGGCGAGACGGCCCGCATCGACTTCGCGGGCAGCGCCCCTCAGGTCAAGGGAGGGATCAACGCCGTCTACGCCGTGACCTACTCGGCGACGTGCTACGCCTTTCGGCTTCTCGCACCGCTCGAGATGCCCTCGAACGGGGGATACCTGCGGGCGCTCGAGGTCAGCGCCCCTATCGGTAGCGTGCTCAACGCGCGCTATCCCGCACCCGTCGCAGGGGGGAACGTCGAGACCTCGCAACGAGTGGTCGACGTCGTTCTGCGAGCGCTCTCTATCGCTGCCCCGGAGCTCGTCCCCGCGGCCAGCGCCGGAACGATGAACAACGTGGCGATCGGTGGACGTCGCGACGACGCGATCTACGCCTACTACGAGACGATCGGTGGCGGTTCGGGCGGCGCACCCGATGGCGATGGCGCGTCGGGCGTGCAGACCCACATGACCAACACGCGCAACACACCGATCGAGGTGCTCGAGCATCGCTACCCGTTCCGCATCCTGGCGTACGAGCTGATCGATGGCTCGGGCGGCGCTGGACTACATCGCGGCGGCGACGGTCTACGCCGCCACTACCAGTTCCTCGCCCCCGCCGACGTCGTCGTGATCACCGAACGTCGGCGCCACGCGCCCTATGGCTTGCAAGGCGGGGCGCCTGGCCGTCGGGGACGCAACATCGGACCCCACGGCATCGAGTGGCCCGCCAAACACAGCGTCCGCGTCGTAGCGGGGGACGAGCTGGTCATCGAAACCCCGGGTGGCGGCGGTTGGGGACCTCCCGACGAACCCGCGTAGCGGCGCCCCTGGCCGAAGCGCAACACGGGTGCATCCGAGAAGGCCGGCATTCGGCCACGCTTTGCTCGTCGTGCGCTAGAGGAGTGGATCTGTACGGTTCACCTCGAGCGAATGTTCCCGAACGCTCTTAGAACAGGGAGTCGTCGGGCGAGGACTCGTTGACATCGCCGCTGATCAGCTCGAGGGCGAGCTTCAGCTCGGGCAGGAGATCATTGGGGTTGATCGGCTTGACGATGTAGGCGTCGCAACCCGCCGCCAGGCCTTCGGCGACCTCTTCTGGCATCGCCGAGCTGGTGAGGGCGATCACCGGGATTTGATGAGAGCTGTCGGCGGCCTTGAGCGCCTTTGTCGCACGCAATCCATCCATGATCGGCATGTTGAGGTCCATCAGGATCAGATCGGGAACCTCCGCGGAGACGGCGGCGACACCCTCTTCTCCGTCGGCGGCCACGGTGACCTGATACCCGGCTCCGCGCAGCACGCCAGCATAGAGCTCACGCAGGTTCTCTTGATCTTCGACGAGAAGAATTCGCTTCACGCTGGGCACCCTGTTCCGTTGGTTGGTGGGCCTGGAGCGTTCAGTTTCCCGAACGCCCCTAGTATAGCAAGGCTGAGTTTTGGCGCAATCGACTTGAGCGTCAGCGGAGGGCCCAGTCGAGGGCGCGCAGGTGAAGGTCGCGTACGAGCATCCTCCAACGCTGCCCGGCGGTATCCAGAAGCGGCCAAAACATCACGAGCTGCGCCAGGGGGATCCGATCGAGGTGGCTGAAGCGGTAGAGCGGCGGCGCTGTGTCCCGCAGCCAGCCCCAGCTCCAGACCCTCTTGGGCCACGAAGGGCGCAGGCGGCGCAGCGTCGGTTCCGGGACATCGACGCCAAACGTGCCACGTAGCGCATCGAGCACCGCCCAGGCGATCGTCGCACAGCCCCACGAGCGGCAGCGCGCGCGGACCGCCTCCCAGTCGAGCGGCCGCACCTCGTAGATCTGCAACAGATCGACGAGCCCGCGCAGGGAGCCCTGAAAATAGTGCGACGCCGCGATGTGCAGCAGCACGTGACAGAACAGATCGGTCGTGCAGAGGCCGCGTAGCTCGAGGCCCGCGTAGGCGAAGGGCTCCGCGCGAGCGAAGAGCGCGGCGTGGTCGATGAAGAAGCGCTCCTCGTTGGCGAGCGCCGTGTGCACCTCGACCATCAATGGGGCTCCATTCGGCAAACGGTGCACCCAGGCGCGCTCGTGGACCACGTCGTTCTTGAACGGGCGCTCGGGACAGACGGGCTGGCGGCGAAAGCCGTGGCGACGCAGCACACCCTCGAACCGCTCGCGATCCTCGACGCGGATCAAGATGTCGATGTCCGACATCGAACGAACCCAGGACGCGGGATAGACCGTCTGGGCCAGATGCAGGCCCTTGAGCACCACGAAGGGCAGTCGCTGGTCGACGAAGGTGGCCAGGAGCGGCCGGCTGGCCTGCTCGAGAAGCAGCGATTGATAGAGCGCCCGCTCGCGCACGGCGCGCAGGCGATTCCACGACGCGGCGCGCGCCCCCGGCGTCCCGCTCGCGGCGAAGTCGGAGCTCGCGCTGCCGGCCGTGCGCCCGCCGCCTCGGCTACCATTCGGAGTCGCCTCGATCGTGTAGCGGCCGGCGGCGCCCTGCGCCCCGGTCAAGCCGTGGAAGGCGAGCCATCCCTCGACTTGCTGCTGTTCGGCGAAGAGCACGAAGGCGTCGAAGCGCGCCGCATCGTCGGCGAGACGATACAGTCCGCGACGCGCCCGCTCGAGCGCTGGGTCGCGAGCGAGCTCGCGGAGAAGCGACCGCAGCGCGGGGTCGGCGGCGACCGAGCGCAGCGCCGCCCGAGCCCGCTGCTCGGCCTCGGGGCTCGACACGCGGGAAGCGCGGGCGCGACGTCCCGTCTCGGTAGCGTCGGTTCTGGACGCAACCGCGCCGGTTCGCTCGGAGTCTGTGTCGCTCGCGCTCATCGTATCTCGAGGGCGTCGAGGGTTTCCCGCAGCGCGTCGGCGACGCGCTCGACGTCATCGTCGCGAAGGAATGGGTGCATCGGCAGGACGAGATTCTCCGCCGCCGCTCGCTCGACGTTCGGCAACCTGCCGCTCACCCGAGAGAGCCCTCTCAGCGCGGGCTGTCGGTGAAGCGGAACGGTGTAGTATGCCCGGGCGCCGATCCCCCGCGCCTCGAGACCCGCGACGACCTCGTCGCGCCGAGGCACACGACAGACGAAGAGGTGATAGACGTGCCGCTCGGCTGTCGCCGCCGGGGCCACGAGCCCCCGCCCGGCGAGCCCCCGCTCGGCGAACGCCTCGCGATAGTGGGTCGCGATCGCGGCGCGGCGCTCGTTCCAGCCCTCGAGCCGACGCAGCTTCACCGCGACGACGGCGGCCTGGATCGCGTCGAGGCGAAAGTTGCCGCCGAGGCGCTCGAAGGTCTGCTTGTCGCGCGAGCCGTGGGAGCGGAGAAGCACGAGCCTCTGATATAGCTCGTCGTCGTCCGTCGTTGCGAACCCTCCGTCACCGAACGCGCCGAGGTTCTTGGTCGGAAAGAGGCTGAAGCAGCCCGCCCGTGCGAGAGAACCCGCACGCCGCCCTCCGTGCGTCGCCCCGATCGCCTGCGCCGCATCCTCGATCAGCGGCAAACCGTGGCGCTCCGCAATCGTGCCCAGACGGTCCATTGCGGAGCACGCGCCGAACAGGTGAACCGCGATGATCGCCTTGGTGCGTGGTCCGATCGCCGCTTCCACCGCGGCTGGATCGAGATTGAAGCTCGCGGGATCGATGTCGACGAAGACCGCCGTCGCACCGAGGCGCGGGATCACGCCCGCGGTCGCCATGAAAGTGAACGGCGTCGTGATCACCTCGTCACCCGCTCCGACCTCGAGCGCCCAGAGCGCGAGGAGCAGCGCGTCGGTTCCCGACGAGAGACCAATCGCGTGTCGGGTGCCGCAATACTCGGCGAGAGCCCCTTCGAGGCGCCGAACCTCGGGGCCGCCGATGAACTGGTGCGAATCGACGACGGCGGCGATCGCCGCGTCGATCTCCTCTCGCAGCTCGAGGTACGACGAGCGGATGTCGAAGAGCTCGACTCGTTCGCTAGCGCTCATCACGCTCCCCCTCGATCTCGTCGAGGCGACCCGGCTCGGTCAACCGATAGCGCGCCTCGCAGCGCCCGCAGACGAGGGGGTCGCCCGCGCCTCGCAGCACCTCGCCGCAGCGGCAGACCCAGCCATGCTGCCGCGCCGGATTGCCGACGACGAGGGCGTGGGGCGCCACATCGCGGGTCACGACCGCACCCGCACCGACCATCGCGTAGCGACCGATCGTCACGCCGCAAACGACCGTGGCGTTGGCGCCGATCGTCGCGCCTCGGCCGACGAGGGTCGCGACGAAGGCGTCCTTCCGCTCGACGAAGGCACGCGGGGTGAGGACGTTGGTGAAGACCATCGAAGGCCCGCAGAAGACGTCATCCTCGAGGATGACTCCGCTGTAGACGCTGACGTTGTTCTGGATCTTGACGCGGTTGCCAATTCGGACGTTCGGCCCGACGTGGACGTTCTGCCCGAGGACGCAGCCCTCGCCGATCGTCGCGCCCTGCATCACGTGGCAGAAGTGCCAGACCCGCGTCCCGGCGCCCAGGGTGACGCCGCTGGCGACGATGCTCGTCTCGTGAACCCGCGCGGGTGACCTCATCGCCCACCCCCGGCTTCGATCGCGATCGGCGCACCACGTCGTCCGAGGGAGCGCGAGGCCGCCTCGAGCACGGCGAGCACCGCGGCGCCGTTGGACCCGTCGCTGCGCGGGGCAGCGCCACCGCGGACGCACTCGATGAAGTGCTGGCACTCGACCTTCAGCGGCTCGGGTACGTCGAGCTTCGGGATGAAGATGTCCCCCGAACGCAGCGTCAACGCCTCGCCGTAGGTCTCGTAGTCGGGTTGATCCCGAACCGCCTCGATTCCCTTGTCGTAGATTCGCAGCTTCTCCGATGGCTCCATGTCGTCGAAGACCACCATCTTGCGCGACCCCACCACGGTCAGGCGACGCGTCTTGTGTGGATCGAGCCAGCTACAGTGGAGGTGCGCGACACGCCCTTCGGGAAACGATAGGTCGCAAAAAATCACGTCCTCGACACCAGATGGGCGCTGAATGTAGCTTCCCCCGCGGCAGGAGACCTCCTGTGGCGTTTCACCAAACAGATAGAGGGCGATCGAGACGTCGTGCGGCGCCAAGCTCCAGAGGACGTTCTCGTCGCGGCGGATACGCCCGAGATTCAGGCGCTGGCTGTAGAGATAGTAGAGCTCGCCGATGAGGCCGAAGTCGATCATCTCTTTGAGGCGCACGACCGCTTCGTGATAGAGCATCAAGTGGCCCACCATCAACGTCAGCTCAGCCCCGGCGGCTCGCTCGACGAGCTGCGCGCCCTCGGCGGTCGAGAGGGCGAGGGGCTTCTCGACGAAGACGTGCTTTCCGGCGGCGAGCGCGCGGGCGGCGAGCGGCGCGTGGTCGATCGTCGGCGCGGCGATCGCCACCGCGTCGATCCCCTTCGCCGCGAAGACCTCCTCGGGCTCGCCAACGGTCGGCACGCCGGTGTAGATCGCCCCGAGCCGACGCAAAACGGCGGGATCGCGGTCGCAGACCAGGGCCAGGTGCCCGAGCTGAGAGAAGACACGAACCAGATTCTGGCCCCAATATCCGGCGCCGATCACGGCGATGCGCGGTGTCACGTTCATCGACGGGGACTCATCGCGGCTCGAAGACCAACAAGTGGCGTGGTGGGTCGAAGCTCTCGATCGGCGTCAAGCGCAGCGTGCCCGTCTCGAGCGTCACCTGGTGTAGGATCTGTGGCTCGGCCCTCACCCGCTCAGCGAGCTGCGCGCAGGCATCGCGCCAGGCAGGTGGCAACACGTCGTCGAGCTTGCGCCCGGCGAGCGACCCAGCATGCACGGAATATCCTTCCCGAAACTTCTGATTGCCAAAGAGCACGTCGCTCCCTTGAAAGACGACGACGGGCTGCGGCACGCCATCCATCACCTGCTCGTAGAACTGGACGACGTGGTGCAGCTCTTCGTTGAGGGCGCTCAGCTCCTGATTGGAGAGGCGCAGCAGCTGGTTCTTCGAGAGCAGCTCGGCGCGGAGCTCGCGATTCTTGAGCGCCAGAAAACGCTGCTGGAGCGCCTGCTCGGCGGCCCCGAGCAACAACTCCAACGGCAGCGTCTTCTCGAAGAGGTGAAAGGCGCCGTGGTTGAGCCCCTCGATCGCATGCTCCAACGTCGCCTGGCTCGAACAGAGGATCACCTGACATTCGTGCATCGTCTCCTTGATCAGCTTCAACAGCTCGATCCCGTCGACGCCGGGCATCACGATGTCGGTGATCACCAGGTCGATGTCGTGGTGGGCGAACTGGTTGAGCCCCTCTTCGCCGTCCGACGCCTCGCTCACCTGGTACCCGTGATCCTCGAAATGGCGGCGATAGATTCGGCGTAGGTCGACATCGTCGTCGACGATCAGGACGTGGAACGGGCCTCGCGCGCGAAGATTCTCCATTGCGTCTCTTTCTGCGGGTTTCTTTTCGTATATCGCGTTTTTTCGCTACCTTCAACGACTTTTCGAGAGCCGCCACAGAGGGCGCGGGCGAGCGAGCGTCGCTCCGCGAATTTTGCTTTACGGCTGCGGCTTTGGCGCATACACTACAAGCACTTCATCGAATCTCGGAACCAGGACGAAACGGCTGTGCTCGGATCACCTTTTCCGATCGAAAAATTCGTCGGACGCTCCGTCGATGGGTACGAGCTGATCAAGCCGATCGGGTTCGGCGCATTCGCCTATGTCTACCTCGGACGCAAGAGTGACGGCTATGTCGCGCTCAAGATCCTCTACTCCGAGTCCAATGAAGCGAAGATGCGCTTCGCCCGCGAGGCGAAAGTCCTCAAGGCGGTCCCCCGTCACGAGAACGTCGTCGAGTACTACAACCACGGGCTCACCGACGATGGCTACCCCTTCATCACCATGGAGTTCGTCGACGGGATCACCCTGCAGGAGGGGTTTCGCCGCAAGGCTAAGCTCGACGCCGAGCGCGCCTGCGAGTTCATGTTGCAGCTCTGCGACGCCTTCTCGGGGCTGCACAAACACGGCCTGGTGCATCGCGATATCAAGCCGGGAAACATCCTGATCAACCGCCGCAACGAGATCAAGCTGATCGACTTCGGTCTCGTCAAAGACGCCCAGGGTCTGTTGCGTCTGTTCGAGGAGATCGACATCCTCGACGGACAGGATTTCCACATCGAGCTCGAGCACGGGCTGCTCGTCGGCACGCCCGAATACCTTGCCCCAGAGCAGATCCGCGACGTCTACCTCAAAGACGAAGCGCACGCCGAGACCGACACCTACTCCGATGTGTACAGCCTCGGGCTGATCTTCCATCAACTGTTGACCGGCGAGAACCCCTTTCCGTTCAAAGAAGATCCCCGAAAGCGCGGATACCAGAAGAAGCTCGAGAGCTACCTGAAAAAGCGCCTCGAAATGCAATCCGAGCGCCTGCCGCCGATCGCTGACGTCGACGACGACCTGCAGCGGTTGTTGAGCTCGGCGCTCAAGCTCGATCCCCGAGAACGTCCAAAAGACGCGATGATGTTCAAGAGCTACATCGAGCTCTATCTGCGGGAAGATGCCGACTTCGAGATGGACGACGAGGCGACCGCGGTGGTCTCGATGGATCACGTGCTCTCGCAGCGGGGCGAGCTGCTCGATCCTCGCTCCTACTTCGGTGCGATCGAATCCAGCGCTCCGCAGGAGCACGCGCCGCTACCCGACGGGATCGCGTCGACGACCGTCTCACCATCGGCCGCCGCGTTAGACCAAACCCACAAAGCACGAGAGCGCACCGATCACGGCCCGCTCCCGAAAAAAGAGGGCACATCGAGCTACCTCTACCGAAAACCCTCGTCGATGCCGCACTCGGTGAAACACCCCTCGTCACCCGGCATGGCGGCCGCCGGAAGCAGCGAAGCGATCACCGCGACGAATCTGCCCCGAGGGGTCGACGCGTCGACGCCGACGGGAGTCGAGACGGGTTACGCACTAGACGGATTCGGTGACGAGCCGACGCGCGTCGAGGGCGATGACGCCTACGGTATCAACCTCCTCGATCGCTCCCAGAGCCAACCTACCAAGCGCGCGGCCCTGTTGCGCAATCCGAAAGTGGTCTGGACGCTGATCGGCGTCTTGCTCGCGTTGATCGTCGCCGTCGGTTTGATCATCATTTTTCGCCACTAAGGGCTTTGATTTTTTGACCCACGCCCTGTAGACTTGTCCTACCCCGTTCAGGGCCTTTCAGAATCGGACAACGATGGAGTCGAGCATGCAGCGATTGGCCACGCCTCTGGTCGGGGCGATAGTCGTATTCACCACTCTTTCGACGGCGCTGGCCGGCGGGCTCCGACTGCCGGACAACAGCCCGCGAGCGATCGGACGCGGCGGCGCCTTCGTAGCGAAGGCTGACGACCTGACGGCGATCTACTTCAACCCGGCAAAGCTGGCTCTGCAGCGGGGAACGACGCTCTTCCTCTCCGCCTCGCACACGCTCTTGCACCTGAGCTTTCAGCGACTCGGAATCAACCCGCTCAACCAACAGCCCTTCGGACGCGCCACGCCGCACCAGACGTTTCTGCCGATCCCCTACTTCGTGTTGGCGTCGGACTTCGGGCTGAAGAACTGGACCTTCGCGATCGGGCTGATGGCACCGAACTCGGTGGGCAACAAGAGCTTCCCCGCGAGCGGCCCACAGCGCTACGCCCACGTCGCCTCGGACGTCGCGATGGTGATGTACACCCTGAGCTTTGCCTGGCGCCCGCTGAAGAACTTCTCCTTCGGCGCGACGTTGATCTGGGCCGACCTCTTTCGGTTGCGCTTTCGGATGATCGTCGACGGGAACATCGCGGCGTTGAACGATCCGCACTACAAATCCCTCGAACAGCCGCAATTCGACACGCCGATCCAGCTCGACGCGAAGGATCGAATCAACATCACGGGGATCATCGGCCTGTGGTACGCGCCGCTGCGCGAGCTCGAGTTCGGTTTGTCGAGCTTCGTCGCGCCGATCAACATCCAGGCCAAGGGCAAGATGAAGCCGGACTGGCCGGACATCTACAAACCCCTGGTCAACAGCGGGCAACTCTTCCTGACCGACGATCGGATCACGGTGCTCAGCAACTTCCCGATCGACATCCGATTCGGCACGCGCTATCGCCATTTCAAGGGTGATCGCGAGATTTTCGACATCGAGCTCGGTTTCTTCGTCGAGTTCTGGTCGATCCTCAAGCGGCAGAAGGTGATCCCCAAGGGCGGCGTCTCGGCGCTGGGCGACGTCTCACAGCTGCCGCCGATCGAGATCGCCAAGAACTACAAGAATACGTACAGCGTGCGCGTTGGCGGCGACTACCACGTGCACAAGTACGTCACCGTGCGGGCCGGCTTTCTCTACGAATCGCCAGGCACCCCGCGCGAGACGACGAACCTCGACTACACGAGCTTCCACCGCTTCGGGCTCTCGACGGGTCTCTCGGTCCACTACAAGTGGTTTCGGGCGACCCTCGGCTACATGCACATCTTCTCTCCGCCGCGCAACATCGCGCAGGGCGAGACTCGCGTGCGACAGACGATCCCCTTCACCAAGTGCCAACCGCCGTACACCGATCCCGCTACCTGTCCGAACCCGACGACGGGCGTGCCGCCGGGCAATCCCGTCGGCGCCGGGAACTATCGCACGGGCTACGACGTCCTCGTTCTCGGCTTCGAGCTCTTCTTCGACCGGATGTTCACGAAAAAGAAGTGAGATTCGGAACGTCGCGACGGCTCTCCGGCCGCGAGCATCAAGGGTTGGTGTCCCGAGCGACGGCGAGCTTCAGGGCTTGGCGTCCCGCGCGCGATCCAACTCGCGCAGGCGTTTGCGCTGACGTTCAGCGTCGATCCGACGGACCTTCTCGATCTCGTCGGGCGTCAGGGAGCGTCGCGGCCGTTGCTCGAGGTCGAAGGGATGGTTCGCGCGGCCGCAGCGAAACAGGGGCGAGCGCCAAACCGCCATCGCGAAGAGGAGGCCGACGATGAGGACGAGCGCCGCCAACAACCAGATTCGACGCGCCGAGCCAGTGCGTGGTGTGCGCCTCTCGCGCAGGGCCTCGAGCTGCATGTCGAGGGCCTGGATCACCGCCGCGCCAGCCTTTCCCTGAGCGGCGACGAGCCCGACGGCGGGCGAAGGCGGGGCAGAAAAGCGAGCGACGAGGGCGTCGAGCTCGCAAGGCGGCGCGAGCTCTTGGCCACCGAGATCGAGGCCATCGGCCTCCGCTCCTCGGGCAGCGGGCTCCGCGGCCGAGCGAGGGGGCAAGCTCGACGAATCCGAAAGCGGCACGAGAGACGCGAGCCCATCGAGAGAGCCGCCATCGGCCGAGAGGGCGCATTCGATGAAGCGCGTCGCCTCTTCGCCGACCCGAACCCGCCAGTCCAGCAGCGTCGTTGGCTCACCGCGCCGAACCATCGCTCCGAGGTCGAGGAAGCTCGTCGCCTCGAAGGGCAATCGACCCGTGAGCAACAGGAAGAGCAGCACGCCGAGGGCGAAGCGATCGGCGCGCTCGGGGCGATAGACCGCATCGAGCAACGTCGGGCCGAGTAGTCCCACGATCGGCAGCGCGACCTCGAAGAGGGGATTCGGACGCGGCGCCGTGGATCCCAAACCGGCGCCGAGAAGAGGCGCGGTAACGGGCGGGAAAAGGGCTACCCGCCGGCCCTCGAGCTCGAACAGCGAGGCGGGGGTCAGCCAGCCGTGGGGCCCGCGGCGCTCGAGCTGACGGATCAACCGTTGAACCAACGCCAGCGCCGGCGATGGCTGCCAGGGGAGCGGGCGCTGCGCGAAAAGCGGGCGCGTTCGATCGGCCGTCACCCAGAGGTAGCGCCCCGGATCGAAGCCGCACGCCCGGACGCGGAGCTCGCAGAGCGCCCAGGTCGGCTCGTCCTCTGTCGTCGCTCGATCGCCCTCGCCGCGCTCGATGTCGAGCGCAGCCCCTGCCTCGGCGGGCGCCGCGGTGAGTCGCGACTCCGCGTCCGCGGCGACGAGAGAGACGAGGCGGGGATCGAGAAAGAAGCGGCTCTCGGCGGCGACCGCGGAAGCATCAGCCGCTTCCCCCGCGGTGCCCGTCATCGATTCGGCGCCGCGCCAAACGTCGAAGGGTGGAACCCACAAGCGCTGATAGAGAGTCTTCGTCATCGTGTCCGCGAGGGTGATCGGTGCGTGCCGCCCTACTCTACCATCGCGGCGCCTCCAGAGCCAGTGAGAAGCCGACGGAGGCGAGACGCGCGACGGGCTTGCGATGTCGCGACGCATCTGCTAGAACCGCGCTATGAGACGATGGAGCCCATTCGAAAGCCTTTTGCTACTCGCCGTTGTGCTGCCCTTGGCCGTGATCGGCTGCCGCAAGGCGGTGCTCCCCGAGGCGAGCCTCGAAGAGCTCGACCACGAGGTGCGGATGTACCTCTACGGCGGTCGAGACGAAGGGCAATATCTGCGCTGCCACGAAGATCGCCACTGCCTCTCGCGGGTCTGCAGCTTCGACCACTGCACGGGCGCGCTGATCGTCCACCGACGCGGCGTCCAGCGACAGATCGCCAACCGACTGTTCCTGCGCATGGGCGACCAGCGCTTTCGTCGCGTCGCGCTCGCGCGGTTCGCGGCGATCCTCGCCGACAGCGCAAATGACCTGATGATTCGAATCCGCGTCGTCGAGCTGCTCAAGCGCGTGGACAAGAACGAAGCTACGCCGCTGCTCGAGCCGCTGACCAAGAGCACGTCCCCCGCTTTGCAGCAAGCCGCCTGGCTCGCGCTGGCACACCACGGCGATCGGCGAGCGCTGACGCCGATCAAGAGCCTCTTTCCGACCAAGAATCTGCAACTCAAGCTCGAGCTGATCAAGGCCCTCGGTGCGATCGGCGACGAGTCGGCGATCCCGTTGCTCAAGCCGCTGATCGGCGACGACTCGGTCTTCGTCCAACAGCGCGCGGTGCAAGCCCTCGGAGAGCTGAAGACGCGCAAGGTGATCCCGGTCCTGATCGGCGTCCTCGAAAACGACAGCGACGATTTCCTGAAGTTTGCGGCGGCCAAGGCGCTCCGCCGCATCACCGGACAGCGCCTCGGCATCCGCGTCAAACCCTGGACGGAATGGTGGAAGCGTCAGAAGTCCTGATCCGCGCATTTCGCCGGATTCTGCGACGCGACGACCGCTCGCCCGTTGCTCGATTACCGGCGGACGAGACCGCTTCCATTGAAGTGGGCGGCGACGGCGCGCATCGAGTCGAAGACCAGCTCGCAGCCGGCCGCGCGTAGCTCATCGGCGCTGTGGCGCCCGGTGGTGACGCCGACGGGGGTCGCCTCGGCGCCGAGCGCGCAGCGTACGTCCTCCGGGGTGTCGCCGATCACGAAGGTGCGCTCCGGCGGAACCCGCTCGCCGACCGACTCGTAGCCGCGGGCGACGGCGAGGCGGGTCAACGCCTGACGGTCGGGATGATCGCTGGAGAAGCCGCCGAACCGGAAGTAGCGCCAGAGATCGCCGCGCACGAGCTTGAGCTCGGCGCCTCGCAGCAGGTTGCCGGTCGCCAGACCGAGCGATCGCGGATCCCGCGCCGCGAGCTCTTCGACCCACTCGCGCACGCCGCTGAGGACGCGATAGCGTGGAGCCTCACCGATCAGCGCCGCGAGCTCGACGAGGTAGTCATCGAGCACCACCCGCATCTGCGCCGCGTCGACGGGACCAAGCCCGTGGCGCTCGTGCATGTCCGAGACGATCTGGGGATCGGTCTTGCCGTGGAAATGGTAGCCGTCGAAGGGGTCGGTCAGACCGTAGTGCTTCAACACCGCGCGCTCGAGGGCATCACGGCCCACGCCACCCGAGAGAACGAGGGTGCCGTCGATGTCGAAAATGAAAAGATGGCGTTTCATTCGGCTCCGAGATCTGGTACACCAGAAACGTCATAAGGTACCGGAAGTACCTGGCGAATGCAACTCGAGGAAGAACCGATGTCCAAACCGTTCTACATCACGACGCCGATCTATTACGTCAATGATCGTCCCCATATCGGGCACGCCTACTGCACGATTCTCGCCGACACGCTGGCGCGCTACCACCGCCTCGCCGGCGATCGGACGTACTTTCTGACGGGCACCGACGAGCACGGCCAGAAGGTGCAGCAGGCGGCGCAGAAACGCGGCGTCACGCCGCAGCAGCACGTCGACGAGCTCCACCACTCGTTCAAGAGCCTCTGGCCGACCCTCGACGTGACCAACGACGACTTCATCCGCACCACCGAACCGCGACACACCCGGGTCGTGCAGCACTTTCTGCAGAAGCTCTACGACGCCGGCGAGATCTACCCGCGGGACTACGAGGGCTGGTATTCGACGGCCGAAGAGCGCTTCTTCACCGAGAAGGAGCTGGTCGATGGGCGCTGTCCGATCTCGGGCCAACCCGTCGAGCGGATCGTCGAACGCAACTACTTCTTCCGCATGTCGAACTACAGCGACCGCTTGCGGCACCACATTCTCGACCACCCGAGCTTCATCCGCCCACCGCATCGGGCGAACGAGGTGCTCGGTTTCCTCGATCGCGGCCTCGAGGACCTCTGCATCTCCCGGCCGAAGTCTCGCCTCGCCTGGGGCATCGAGCTGCCCTTCGACCGCGACTACGTGACCTACGTCTGGTTCGACGCGCTCTTGAACTACGTCAGCGCGATCGACGTGCTCGGCGATCCGGCGCGCTTCCAGACTTGGTGGAGCGTCTCGCACCACCTGATCGGTAAGGACATCCTGACGACCCACTCGGTCTATTGGACGACGATGTTGATGGCCCTCGGGTTGCCGCTACCGCAGCAGATCATCGCCCACGGCTGGTGGCTGATCGACGAGTCGAAGATGTCCAAGACCAAAGGCAACGTGGTCAACCCGCTCTCGCTGCGCGACAAATACGGCTCGGACGTGCTGCGCTACTTCCTGATGCGCGACATGGTCGTCGGTGGTGACGCCAACTTCTCCGAGGCCGCCGTCGTCGCGCGGAACAACTCCGATCTGGCGAACGACCTGGGCAACCTGTTGAGCCGCGCGACGAAGATGGTGGCGAGCTATTTCGAAGGCCAGGTGCCGCCGCGGGGCCCCTCCGAGCCGATCGACGACGAGCTGCGCGAGCTCTTCGAGGGGCTCCCCGCCGTCGTCTGTGGGCTCGTCGACGAGCTCAAGGTGCATCAGCTGATCGAAGAGATCCTTCAGGCGGTCCGTCGCGTGAACAAGTACATCGGCGAGACCCAGCCCTTCAAGGTCGTCAAGCGGGACAAGGCGCGGACCGGAGAGATTCTCTACAGCGTCCTCGAGGCGCTGCGCTTCACCGCCGTGCTCCTTGGACCCGTGATCCCGCGCGGCGCCGACAAGCTCCTCGCCTCGATCGGCGCCACAGCGGTGCCGACGTTGGCGGAGCTGCACTGGGGCGATCTATCGAGCGGCGCCCCCGTCAAGGTCGAGAGCGGCCTCTATCCGCGCCACGAGTTCGTCGTTTCCGACGCCGAAGGAGCGGCCGCCGATGCAGCGGAGAACGCCAAAAGTGGCGCCGCGAACACAGGCGCTGCGAAAAAGGGCGCGCCGGCCACCGAGGTGGCAGCAGCCGACCTCCCGACGATCGCGCCATTCAAAGCGATGATCGAGTACGCCGATTTTCAGCAACTCGATTTGCGCGTCGCCTTGGTGACCGCCGCCGAGCGCGTGCCGAAATCGAAGAATCTGCTCAAGCTCGAGATCGACCTCGGCAGCGAGACGCGTACGATGGTCAGCGGCATCGCCGGCCGCTACAGCCCCGAAGAGATGGTCGGCCGCCGGATCGTCGTGCTCGCCAACCTCGAGCCGCGCGCGATCTTCGGCATCACCTCACAGGGGATGCTCCTCGCCGCTGGCGACAAGACCAGCGTCACCCTCCTCAGCCTCGACGGCGAGCTACCGCCTGGCACGTCGATCAGCTGAACCGCATGCAGGGAACGGATCTCGATCTGAGTCGAAGCGTCACACTCCGTCTGGCGGTGGCGATCTCCCCGTCAACGGCGTCGCACGAGGCGCATCCTGCCGGTCAGTCGTAAGCGTCGACGACGATCGCGAGACGGGGACGGAGGCGGCGCAACTTCTCCAGCGCGCGCGGGTCCGACGAGCGGCTCTTGACCCACTCGCCGAGCTGCAGAACCCGAAGCTGTTGCATCTTCGAGAGCGGTGCGAGCCAAGCCTCGAACGGCTGGCCGCCGAGGACGAGCACGCGAAGCTTCGACAATCGCAACAGTCCGACGGGGAACTGTGACAGCTTCCCACCGTAGGGCCCCTCCCCCGCCCCCGCGTCGAGATTGAGCCGCTCGAGCAGCCGTAGCTTGGCGATCGACGACGGCACACGCGTGAGGGGATTGAGGCTCAGATCGAGCTCCCGCAGCCGGCTCAGCTCGGAGAGGACCGAGGGCCATCGCGCGAGCTGGTTACCCTGAAGAGACAGCACTCTCAGCGCTTTGAGCCGACGCAGAGCAGCCGGCAGCGTGGTGAGCTGGTTGAAGCTCAGATCGAGTCGCCGCAAGCGTGATAGCTTGTCGAGGGCGGAGGGGAGCGTCTTGAGCCCGCGTCGGCGGTCGACCCAGTCGTCGATCGTGTCCTCGACGCCGACCTTCAGCACTTCGAGGCGCTCACATCCGAGCACTGCGGTCGGCAGCGACGTAGTCCGCCGGATTCGCAGCTCTAGCACCCGCAGTCGCTTCAGTAGCGCGCGCACCGCGGGAGAGACCCGTCGAAGGTCCGATGCGGCGATGCGCAGGTGCTCGACCGGACCGCGGGCGCGCAACGCCTCTCGGAGCGTTTGATAGATTCGAACCTTCGGCCGTGCCGCCCCGCTCGGCAGCGCCGAAAACGTCGCCACGAGCGCGAGCACGAGCGCGACGAGCGGGACGACGACCGACCGCCCCTCCGATTCTGGCCGCCGGGAGGGACGAGAGTCCGATTGATCGTTCAGACGGTTGATTTCGGTTTGCGCTAGCACTATATTCGCCCCATTGACGCTACGCCCCCGTAGCTCAGGTGGATAGAGCTGGGGATTCCTAATCCCTGTAAGCCGCAGGTTCAAATCCTGCCGGGGGCACGAATCACCCGCAGGACAGAATGTCAGCCCTTGAGCATCACCAGCTGCATCGTCATGTCCTCAGGGGCGTGGACCGCGTGGGGGTGATTGGCGGGCATCAGGATCCCGTCGCCGGGGCTGAGCTCGCTCGCAGTGCCGTCGACGGTGACTCGCGCGCGCCCGCTCAGCACGTGGAGAAAGGCGTCGTAGGGGGCGCTGTGAGTGCTCAGCTGCTGCCCGGCGCTGAAGGCGAAGAGCGTCACCGAGCCGCCGGAGCTGCGGGCCAAGAGGCGGCTCACGATCGAGCCCGGGGCGACCGACACCAGACCAGGCAGATGCGTCGCTTCGCCAGGGGTGAGGCCGACGGTTGGCGTCGGGTTCGTATTTGCAGGTCGTTCGCTGCTCACGTCACTCTCCTCGTTCAGGGTTGGGTTTGGTCGCCACGGGCGGTTTCTCGGTGAGGCGCGCGTGGGCCTTGCGGTAGCGGATCAGCCGCTGAAAATCGTGTTCTGCCAGCTGGGGCAGCCGCAGCAGGTCGAGGTTGTCCTCGAGATCGGCGATCTTCACCCGTCGGGCGACGGCGTTCGGCATCAGGCGCCGGATGAAGGCATCGTAGCCCTCGCTCTCACGGCGAGTCAACGCGTCGACGGCATCGACGATCTCGTCGGAGAAGCCCGCGCGGCGCAGGTCGTCGAGGGTCACCGAGGTGTCCTCGACCACGTCGTGGAGCACCGCCGCGATACGCTCCGCGCTTCCGCTGACCTTGCCCATCACCCGTAGGGGGTGCAGAATGTACGGCACGCCGCCGCGGTCCCGCTGCCCGCGGTGGGCCGCCGTGGCGATCAGAATCGCCTCCTCCAACGTCGACATTCCTGTTCTCCTTCGCTTTCAATGCCATAACCGGATCAGCAGCGCCAACAGCGCCAGCAGAAACAGCACGCCGCTCCCCAACGCCCACAGAAGCGGCGCCGACCAGCGGGGGCGCCGTTCGGCTGGTTGCGGGGCGCCCGCCAGCTCCGGCTCGATGGGCATCGGCCGCGTCTTGGCGTGTGGCTGAATCCGCGGGCGTCGCGCCTCGACGGTCGCCTTCGATCGCTGTCGCGCGCCCTCTGCCTCTCGTCGAGCCGAAGGTCGCACGGGCGGCTCGGCGCCGAGATCGAGGGGCATGCCTTGATGCATGTTGGACACGCCCGCGTACGCCAGGCGATCCGAGCTACGGACGACCGCGGCGACCAGGCCCGGCGCCTCCTGAGAGGGCGCCATGCGAGCCGTCGGACGCGCTTGTCGCCCCGGGCGATCGACGCGCACGGTGGGCTGCACATCGATCTCGGCCTGCGCGACGGCGCGATCGAAGGCATCGGCCAGCTCGAGCATCGTCGAGTAGCGATTCTCGGGTTCCTTCGCCAACGCTTTGAGCACGACGGCGTCGTATCCGGGAAACAACTCGGCCCGCACCGTGGACGGCGCGCGGGGTGCAGCGCTCACATGGTGATAGAGCAGAACCGACGGCTGTTGCTGCTCGGAGAGCGTGTGATCCGTCGGGAAGACCGCCTCACCCGTCAACAGCTCGTAAAGGATCGCCCCCATCGAGTAGACGTCGTAGCGCGCGTCGATCTCGGTCTTGCCGATAATCGCCTCGGGAGCGGCGTAGCCGGCGGTGCCGACGAAACAGCCCGCGTCGGTGATCGTGCGGATCCCCGAGAGCGAGAGGTCGCGCACCGGGAGAACGCGCTCGAGCTTCGCCAGACCGAAGTCGATCACCTTGACGAAGTCTTCGATCCCCTCGACCTCGACGAGCATGATGTTGTCCGGCTTGAGATCGCGATGGATCACTCCCTTGGAGTGCGCTTCGTGCACCGCCCCAGCGACCTGTCGCAGAATCCGCGCCACCTGCGGCGCGGGAAAGGGGCCCAGCCGATCGAGTCGATCGGCCAGGGTCTCGCCGCGGATGTACTCCATCACGAGATAGGTTCGGCCCTTGGAGTCGAGCTCGACGAAATCGATGTACTTGATCGCCGAGGGATGCATGCAGTCGCGCAGGGCCTGGGCCTCGAGGGCGATCCGCCGTCGGGCGTGATCATTCGCCGACAAGCGCGTGGCGACGAGCTTGAGCGCGACCGGGCGCTTGAGCCCGAGGTGCATCGCCTTGTAAACGGTACCGAATCCGCCCTGCGCCACGCGGCGCAGGATCTGGTATCGATTTTCGAGAATTTCTCCACTCTTGAGCAGCACGGCCAACTCTCCCGACGTCTCATTGTAAGGAATCCGGGCGGTTCTCCGCAATCGTTACGTCGTCGAATGCACTTGAATTGTGGCTGCGCGCGACGTAGCCTGATGCTGATGAACGCACCGCCGCGAGACGAGACGCTCTCGAAAAAATACGCCGCGCTCTGCGACGCCGTGCGAAACGCCGGCTCCTGCGTCGTCGCCTATTCGGGTGGCGTCGACTCGACGCTGTTGGCGGTCGTCGCACGCCGCGAGCTCGGAGACCGCGCGGTCGCCGTCCTGGCGCGGTCACCGTCGCTCGCCAGCGCTGAGCTCGAGGGAGCGCGACGACGAGCCACCGAGCTCG
>JAGQJP010000842.1 GCA_020430585.1 Myxococcales bacterium
GCTCGACCGTCGTCTCGAAGGTGGTGTCGTCGATCGGCGTGAGCTTGATCGCCAGCGCCCAGTTCAGCGACTTCAGTGCCGCTACGTTTCCGACGAGATAGACGCTCGCGCCCGCATCGAGTGTGACGTTGCGCAGTCGGAAGTTGACCGAGCGCGTCCCCGTCGTCCAGCCGAAGTCGTCGGGCTTGGCGCTGGGTAGATAGCTCGTCAGGATCCGCGTCAGCTGGTAATTGACCTGCGTCGCCAGGGCAACCGATTGAATCGTCAGCATGTTCTCGTCGTTGAAGCCCGTCGCCAGATTGGTCCAGTTGTACGAGCCGAGCATCACCACGCTGTTGTCGAAGACGGCGAGCTTGCTGTGCACCTCGATCAGCCCCTCGTTGGTGTCGCTGCCACGCTTGTTCTCGAAGCGCAGCACGGTGACGCCCGCGGTCTCGAGCCGCTCGTCCTCGGTGTAGTCGACCTGGTCGGCGACGACCTTGTCGAGGACGATCACGACGTGAACACCCCGCTTGTAGGCGGCGATCAGCGCGTCGACGATGTCGCTCTGGTTCATCGCGAACATCACGGCGTAGATCGAGGTCTTGGCGCCGTTGATCCGGTCGAGGACAACCTGCTTGAGGTCGTCGTCGGTGCCGAAGCTCACCTGGATCGGCGCCGGCAGGGTCTGTACCGTCGGATCGTTCGCGGTGCCCGCCAAGAGCTCTTGGAATTCGGTCTCGTAGAGCGTGGCGACCGCCGTCGAGTCGACCCAGATCAGCTCTTCGTCCGAGAGGAAGAAGGCGTTGCTGGTCCAATTCAGCGAGCCCGTGAGCACACGCGCGCCGTCGAAGATCGCGAACTTGTTGTGCATGATCGCGTCGTCGGCGCGGCTGTTGGTGACGAGTGTGACGTCGAGCCCGTCGCTTTTCATCTTGTCCACGATCGGCTTGTTGTAGTCGAGGTCGGCGGTCTTCTGGTCGAGGACGATCTTGACCTCGACCCCGCCGTTCTTGGCCGCGAGCAGGGCAGCGATCACCTTGGTCGAGCGGAGGTTGAAGAAGGCCGCGTGAATGCTCGTCTTCGCCGCGGCGACCGCTTTGATCACCGTCTCTTCGGTGTCGTCGAAGTAGCTGAAGCGCATCGACGACTGGAGGGCGCCGTCCTGCCAGCCGAGATCCTTGGGATCGGCGTTGAAGGGCGTCGGGCCGTAGCCGTTGACGATCCCGGGTGTGCCCTTGTCGCCCGTGCCGTATCGGTTCACCGCGAGCTGCCAGTTTTCGCCCTTGGTGATGTCGAGCTCGAGGGACTTGAGCTCGATCGCCACCCCGCCGTTCGTCGTGGGCCAGCTCGAGCCGTTCTCGTAGACGACGCGGAACACGCGCTTGCCGTCGGCATCGTCGAGGGTGACCGCGTCCTGGGTATTGCCGAGGAAGAAGTTGTCGTAGACGTAGTCCGCGAACACCCCGCCGTTGTTGACCGTGTCGCCATTGCGCGCCAAGACGAGGTAACTCTTGGCTTTGAGGACGAGCGAGCCCTTGATCACGTGCAGGTTGTTGAAGTCGTCGCGCAGTGTGAAGCCGCTCAGGTCGACGTCGCTGTCGCCTCGATTGTAGAGCTCGATGTACTCGCCGTCTTCGTCGAGGGTATTGATCGGGTCGTACATGATCTCGGAGACGATCACCACTCCCGCCAACGGCGAGGGCTCGACGGTATCGGGCGCCTGGCTATCGCTCGTCGCGTCGCTTTGCGTATCGGCGGAGAGATCACCGAGCTGATCTTCGCCGCCCTGCTGGTCGGCGGAGTCGAGCGACTGGTCCTCCTGGCTACCGTCCGGGACGACGCTGTCATTTGTGCCCACGAGATCGACGGTGGGTGACTGGTCCGACGTCGCGTCGAGCGGTGAGCCGGTATCGGCGCTGGTGTCACTCGAGCTGTCGCCCCCCTCGTTCGACGAGCTCTTGGCGCATCCGAGCTGCAGACAACTCCAGACGACCAGTAGGGCAAAGAGCACACGAACGGCTAGGCGGGTAGGGATGATCGCGGACATGCTACCTCCTGAGTGCGGGCCACCGACGCCCGCAGCATAGCGGCGCCCAGACTAGCACTAATCGGGGGTGAAGTTCAACGGGGCTTCGACGCGATCGGAGAGAACATCGCGTTGCGGGTCAGGGCTTGTTCTTGCCCTCTTCGTTGGCGAGCTTTTTGCGCAGCAGCTCTTTCTCGAGCTCGAGGACCTCTTGTTGGAGGCGACTCTCTTCGAGTTGGGACTCGATCAGCTGGAAGCTGTGGTCCATCAGCGCGCTCATCTTCTCCATCAGGAAGACCATTCCCATCGCCAGGGGATCGCGCTGAAGCTCGAGCTGAGCGCGGGTTCGGGCGAGGAGCTCACTCGAGGTCTGGCGAACGGTGGAGCGGACCAACTCGGTGCCCTTCTTCAAGGAATCGAAAATATCGGCCATTTCGTCTGTCAACCGCCTGCGCTCGTGCGCTGACGAATGCCTTGTGGTACGATTACCCGTAGATGATAACACGGACACTGTACATCTTCTACCCTTCTGCGCGCCGTTTCCTGGCCGATGCCGGCGGGGAGCTGGCGACGGGATACTATTCGGTTCTCGATGAGCCGCCGATGCCGTCGCACTACCGCGTCGTGCTGATGTTTCTGCTCGCCGACGGGAGCTCGCTCGCCTTCTCGGGCAAACCCGTGGCCGAGCACGAGCATTTGAAGGTCGGGCTCGTGGCCACGCCAACCGAGTCCGAGTGGTCGGCTTTCGTCTCCGCCGCTCAGACGTTGGCGATGAGCGACACCGACTCGGCTCAGGACCCCGTCGTGAGCCGGACCAAGCCGATGTTGGGCGCCAAACATCGGCGCGCGCCCGCTCCCGAGCGGCTCGGGCCCGAAGGCGTACGGCGGACGCCGAGCTTCTCGAGGACCGATCCTCAGCGATCGGCGGGGACGCAGACGATGGCGGCTCCGGCGTCGTCGACATCGGCATCTCCCAGTGGACAAACACCAGAGCACGTCGCCCGTCGAGAGCTGCATTTCCCCTCGCCGGCGGATGATCACTCGGGGGGCCCCGCCGCAAGCCCCGAAGATTCGGGGTACGAGCCGCGGATCGAGCGCGACCGCGAGAGCTCGCTGATCCTCGACACGCCGAGCATGCACGCCCACCTGGCGGAGCAGAGCCGCTCGTCGTATCGCGGGCCGACCGTCGAAGAAGAGGATAGCGCGTCCGACATCGCTGCAATGATCACGGGCTCCTCCTTCGGGATCGGCGAGGGGCTGAACGCCCGGCCGCTGACCGCCCCAGAGCTCGACGGCGTGGTCAGCCAATTCGAGATCAGCCGCTCCGGCGAGGGGAGCGACACGGGAATCCTGGAGAGCGAAGAGGGCAGCTCGGGACGCGGCGAGACCCCGCTGGCCTTTCGCATCAAAGACATGAGCCTCGTCGAGAAGCGGCGTCTCGCCCGCAGTGGGGGGCGCGCGGCGCGAAACCTGCTGATTCGAGAGAGCGATCGCAGCGTGCACATCGCCGTGATCCAGAACCCCCACATCACCCCCGACGAAGTGCGGGCGATCGCCCGAATGCTCAGCGTCAACCCCGAGGTCTTCAGCTTCATCGCCGGCAACGCCGAGTGGATGCGCGACCGCGCTCTCGCCTTCGATCTCGCGAAAAACCCGAAGGTGCCGATCGAGCTCGCCCTGCGCGCCCTCTCGCGCCTCACCGCGGACAACCTGCGCTTCCTCGCCCAAGGAAACGCCCGACTGCCGATCGTGAAGGCGGCCCGCCAGATGCTCGATCGGAATGGTTGACAGTTCGTGTCCAGACGCTGATAATCATCGACATGGCGGCATCAGAAGGATTGATGATTGAAACCCGGGACTTGCGCGTCGACTATGGCGACGTGACGGCGGTCCGGGGGCTGAACCTCTCGATTCCGAAGGGCGAGATCTTCGGCCTGATCGGGCCCAACGGCGCGGGGAAGACCTCGACGATCCGGGTTTTGGCGACGCTGCAAGAGCCGACCTATGGCGATGTCTTCGTCGGCGGCGTCGATGCGGCGCTCAACCCGACGGGAGTGCACGAGCTGTTGGGGTACATGCCCGATTTCGCCCCGATCTACGACAACTTGAAGGTCTGGGAGTTTCTCGATCTCTTCGCCGCGGCCTACGCGCTGCCGAGGGCGACGCGCAAGCAGCGTGTGGACGAGAGCATTCAACTCGCCAACCTCGAGGGCAAGCGCGACACCCTCTGCGAAGGTCTCTCGCGCGGGATGCGACAGCGCTTGGTGCTCGCCAAGACCTTGCTCCACGAGCCCAAGGTGCTGCTTCTCGACGAGCCGGCGAGCGGCCTCGACCCGATGGCGCGGATCGAGCTGCGGCGGATGTTGATCAAGCTCGTCGAGACGGGCAAGACCGTCCTTGTCAGCTCACACATCCTCACCGAGCTCGCCGACTTCTGCACCTCGATGGGGATCATGGAGAAGGGCAAGATGGTCGTGCAGGGCAAGATCTCCGAGATCATCGCCCAGATGAGCGGCCACAAGAGCCTCGTCGTCGAGGTGCTCGAGCGCGTTGACGAGGCGCACGCGCTGATCCGCAATTTCAACGGCGTGCGCGCGTGCAGTGTCGAGAAACGCGAGCTGCGAGCGGACTTCGACGGAGACGAGGCCGCCGTCGCCGAGTTGCTGCGCGCGCTGGTGCAGCAAGGAATTCCTGTGATCGCCTTCCACGAGGAGAAGATGGACGTCGAGGACGTCTTCCTCAAAGTCGGCGCGAAGGAGGTCTCGTGAGCAGCCCGGTCGCGAGCTGGAGGATCTGGTCCAACCCTCTGGTGATCAAGGGGATGCGGCAGCGTCTGCGCCGCGGCACGCTGATCTCCGCGGGAGCGGTGACGTTGATCATCACCGCCTTCATCTTCTTCTTCGTCTACCTCGCCCTCACGCAACGCGGGAAGTTTACGGCCGAGAACGCTGCGAAGATGGCGTTTCTGCCGATCTTCATCCTGCAGTGTTTCATCATGATGTTCCTCGGCACGGGCGGCGTGGCGACGGGGATCACCGAAGAGCGCGCCGAGGGGCTGCTCGACTATCATCGCCTGACGCCGATGAGCCCGACGACGAAGATCGTCGGCTATCTTTTCGGCCTCGCCTCGCGCGAATACTACATGTTCTCGCTGACCTTGCCCTTCGTCGCCTTCTCCGTCGTCTTCGGCGGGATCAATCCGCTGAAGGTGCTGCAGCTCTACGTCGTCTTCTTCTCGTCGGTGATCTTGTACCACCTGGCGGGGCTCGTCGCCGGGATGGTGGCGAAGAAGCCGCGGCGGGCGAGCTGGACCGCACGGATTATGGTCATCACGCTCTATCTCCTTTTGCCGATGTTGGGCAAGCTGGGGTTCGCCTTTCTGAGCTACTTCACCGTCGCGCCGACCTTCAATGGTCTGATTCGCGAGGAGACGCTGATCGCCGGGCTCACCAGCGTCCACGACCTCAACGCGATCGCCACCTCGCACCTGGTACCGTTCTTCTCGATCTCGATCTCTCCGAGTCTCTACACGCTGTTGATGGAGGGCGTGTTGATCGCGACCTTTTTCGCCATCGTCCACCGCAAGTGGCGCGAGGAGTCGAACCACGCGATATCGAAGAGCGTCTCCCTGATGCTCTTCGGCACGATGCAATTTCTGGTCGTCGGCAGCCTCTGGGCCTTCTTCTCGACGGGCAAGGGCGCGGGCTTCGCCCAGATCAATCTCAACGCCTCGCCCCAGGAGCGGGTCGCGCGGATGATGCTGTTATTTTACGTCTTCTTTGCGATCTCGGCCCTGACGTCGCTGCTCCTGATCTACATCGTCACCCCGATCCGCGACACCTTCCTGAAGGGGCTGCGCCGTGCGCGGAAGCTCGGCCTCGCGGGGATCCCCTGGACCAGCGATGCGGCGCCCAGCTTGGCCTACGCCGGGACGTACTTTCTGTTCACGATGATGTCCTACGCGGTCCTCGCCTCGTTGGCCCAAGGCAGCCAGGTCTTCTACCGCGGCAGCGTCGATTGGACGCGTCAGCTCTATCCGCTGCTGATGCTCGCCTCGACGATGATCTACGTCCAGGCGGTCCGCGAGTACTGGAGCTCTCGGGCGTTCTTCGGCTTTCTCGGAATCGTCTGGGTCCTGCCGATGATGCTGGCGATGCTCGTCGGGATCGCCGTTCGCGACGCGACGACGCCGCTCTATCTGCTGACGCCGACGCCGCCCGCCGGCTTTGTCTACGCGATGCTTCACGCCTTCGAGCCCGTGTTGACGCCAAGCGACGCCAAGGCGCTGACCCTCGGTGGCCATCAGCCCGCGCTGACCTACGTCAGCCTGATCTGGTCGGTCGGTTTCGCCGTTTTCTTCTCGACGAGGCTCTGGGCGCGGGAGCGGCGCGACATCACCCGCGAGATGTCGAAGGCGCGGCTCGCCTCATCCGATGGGATCGCCGCGGTTCGGCAGACGGAGTCGTGATGTGGGTCGACGAGCTCCGCGCGCGGGGCGACGAGCTGACCGACGCGTCGAGCTTTCGCCTCGAAGGCGACGAGCTCTGGCGTCTGACGGGGGAGGAGATGGCGCGAGCGGGAACGGCGTGGCGCGAGCGCCTCAGCACGAGCGTTCCCAAGGCCCATCGAGAGCGCTTCCTCGTCGAGCAGCGGGGCTTCGCCGATGAGGCGCAGCGCTTCCTCGGGCGCTACAACAGCTCGGTCTCGCGGCGGGTCAAGGGCTACGTCGAGCTCGGCCGCCGCTGTCGCTTCGAGTATCCGTGGCCCGTGGTGGCGATCCTCGGGATCTGCCAGGTCCTCGAGGGGGTGCACAAGACCTATCTCTACGGCCTCGCGGCGCGGCTCTTTCGCGGTTCGGCGCTCGATCGCCTCGCCGATGAAACCCACGACGTGCTGCGCCGCACGAACCGCGGGATCTTCAGCGACTCGGTGCCGACGCTGCTCTACGCGCTACGGCTGCATCGCTTGCGCTTGGCGGGTGAGAGCGATCTCGCCGATTCGCTGCGTGATGGTCCGCTTCCACCGTTGATGGACGAGGAGAGCCGCGCGCTGATCAGCGGGCTCTACGCCGGATTGGCGATCCCCGACGCGACCGAGCGCTTCCGCTGTCTGGCCGACCTAACCCTGCGGCACTTTGGCCGGGAGCAGGCGATCTTCAGTCACCACCTCGGGCCGCCATCGATCCGGGCGCCGAAAGGCAGCTCGTTTCAGCGCCTGGTCGAGCTCCGTTCGGTGCCGGCGCCGATGGTCGAGCGCGGCGTGTTGCGCCGTCGCGTCCGCTTTCGCCCCTATGCCCTCCCGCCTGGCTTCGATATTCGCGATCACGCGGCGCGGGTAGCCTCGTTCGGCGACGCCTTCGTCCGCTCGGTGACCGCCGAGGCCGTCGACTATCAGGCGGCCGTCGACTACGTGCTGCGGCGCTTCGGAGAGCCCGAAGAGCGCGTCGTCGTCGGCCTCTACCCGATGACCTGGCCGATCGGCGGTTCCCCATCGCCCGCGGGGAGCGGCCTGCGGGGGGCGAGCGGCGCGGAAGGAGAGCGGCGTTGAGCGACGAGACCAGGGACGTCGTGATTGTCGGCGGCGGCTTCGGCGGGATGAACGTCGCCCAGCGGCTCGGCAACCGAAAGGGCCTGCGGGTCACGCTGCTCGACAAGAACAACCACCACCTGTTTCAGCCGCTGCTCTATCAAGTGGCGATGGCGGCGCTTTCGCCGGCGGAGATCGCGGTGCCGATCCGCACGGTCCTCGCCAAGTACAAGAACATCGACGTGCGGATGGCGGAGGTGCGCGAGGTCGACCTCGAGGCGCGCCGACTGCGCACCGATCGCGGCGAGGTCGACTACGACTATCTCGTCCTCGCCTGCGGTGCGCGCCACGGTTACTTTGGTCACAACGAATGGGAGCGCTTCGCCCCGGGGCTCAAGCGGATCGAACAAGCTCTCGAGATCCGCAAACGGGTGCTCACCGCGTTCGAGATGGCCGAGCAGATCGGTGATCGCGAAGAGCAGCGCCAGTATCTCACCTTCGTCGTCGTCGGCGGCGGCGCGACGGGCGTCGAGCTCGCCGGCGCTCTTGGCGAGATGAGCCGCTACACTCTGAGCCGCGAGTTCCGCCAGATCGACCCGGCCCGCACGCGGGTGATCCTGATCGAAGGCGGTTCGCGCATCTTGCCCGCGTTCGACAAGAGCCTCTCCGAGGCGGCCGCGCGGGAGCTCGAGAAGAAGGGCGTCGCCGTCTGGACCAACAGCTTGGTGACCGGGATCGACGAGGACGGGGTGCACGTCGGCGACGAGATGATCCGGACCAAGACCGTGCTCTGGGCCGCAGGCGTCGAGACCTCGTCGCTCAACAAACAGCTCGGTGCGTCCCTCGACCGCGCCGGCCGCGTGCGGGTGATGAGCGATCTGAGCCTCGAGGGCCACGCCGAGGTCTTCGTGATCGGCGATCAAGCCTGCTGCGAGCAAGACGGCGTCGCCCTACCTGGGATCGCTCCCGTGGCGATCCAGCAGGGCCAGTACCTCGGCAAGCTGCTCAGGGACGAGATCGCCGGCGGCGAACGTCGACCGTTTCACTACTTCGACAAGGGCGTGATGGCGACGATCGGCCGAGCTCACGCGATCGTGCAGATGCGCTCACTGCGCTTCAGCGGATTCTTCGCCTGGCTCGTCTGGCTTTTCATTCACATCCTCTATCTGATCGGCTTCAAGAACCGGGTCCTCGTCTTCATTCAGTGGGCCTGGTCCTATTTTACGTTTCGGCGTGGCGCGCGCTTGATCACGAGCCACGAGTGGCGCGATTTTCCCGTCGTCTCGGCCCCGCCTGGCGCGGGCTCCGACGCCAGCGATGCGGCGCCGCCAAAGGAGGCGCA
>JAGQJP010000843.1 GCA_020430585.1 Myxococcales bacterium
AATCAGCAGGTCCGGGGTTCAAGGCCCCGCGTTGGCTCCAGGAAAAACCCGAGGTTAGACGCCTCGGTTTTTTGTTTCTGCTGCTGGGCTCACCGGCTGATCGGCTCGAGCGCATGACAAAACGCGCGGTGCCGCGCCTCAGGGCATCGTCATCGTGACGCCGGGCCCGGGCGGCAGGCCGAAGAGGTACCAGAGTGAGAGCAACAGGCCGAGGGAGACGAGCAGCGCCATCGAGTAGGGCAGCTCGTAGGCGATCACCGTGCCGAGGCCCGCGGGGCGGTCGTCGGCGTGTCGATATTGCTCAAAAATGCCAATTAGCACAGGAAGATATGACTTGATCGGCGAGATCGTGTTCGTCGCCGAGTCGCCGACGCGGAAGCTGAGCTGGGTCGCCGCGGGCGAGAGGCCGACGAGGGCGAACATCGGGACGGCGACGGGGGCCAGGATCAGCCACTTGGTCGCGCCGCTCGGCAAGACGAGATTGATCGCGGCGACGAGCAGCACGAAGAGCAAGATCAGAGGCAGACCCGTGAGCTTGAACCTGACGAGCAGCCCGGCACCCTTGATCGCCAAGATCGTCGCCATCTCGCTGCGTCCAAAGAGGTAGAGGAAAAGCGCCGCGGGCAAGGCGACGGCCATGAACCCGAGGGCGCCCCGCAGGCCGTCCTCGATCAGCTTGGGCACCTCCGAGGCCGAGCGGATGCGGCCCGCGCCGATGCCGAAGGCTACGCCAACGATGAAGAAGAAGGAGAAGAGGATCGGGACGATCCCGACGATCAGCCCCGAGTCCGGTAGCACCCGGCCCGAGGGGTGGCGTAGCAAGCCGTTCTCCGGGATGATTGCGATCAGGATTCCACTGAGCACGAGCAGCGCGGCGATCGCCGCCCAGCGTAGCCCGCGGAGCTCCTCGGGCATGAGCTGATGTGAGGCCTGTTCCGCCGCCGGTAGGATACGCTTGTCGCTGCGCAGCGCTTTGACGACGACGAGCTCGGTGACCAAGGTGATCACCAGCGTGACGACGAAGGTCGCCGCGACCATGAAGTACCAGTTCATCACCGTGTGGACCGGCGCCTTGACCTGCATTCCGCTGGTCGCGCTGCTGGTGATCCCGGCGAGCAAGGCGTCGGTGCCCGAGACCAAAAGGTTGGCGGCGAAGCCTCCCGATGCGGCGGCGTAGCCCACGACGACGCCAACCCAGGGGTCTCGCCCGACGGCGCGAAAGAGGGCCGCTCCGATCGAGGTGACGAGGATGACGCCAGCGGTCGAGGCGACGTTGGCGTTGATCCCGACGAAGGCGAGGGCGGCGGTGATCAGATAGGGCGGCGCTCCCAGCAGGGTCTTGCGCAAGAGCGCGGAGACCAGCCCCGTCTTTTCGATGATTCCGACGCCGATCAGGATCACGACGGTGATTCCAAGGGGCGGGAACTCCACGTAGATCTTCACGAAATCGGCGAGGAACTGGCGCATCTCACTCTGCGAGAAGAGGTTGACGACGTGTACGGTCTTGGTAAAGGGCGTGCCGCCGAGGGGGTGGTGTCCCGTGACGTAGGTTGCCGAGACGCCGATCTTCGAGAGCAGGAACGAGAGGGCGATCGTGCCGAGCCCGAAGAGGGAGAAGAGCGTGAAGGGATGCGGCAGCTTGTTGGCGAGCGCCTCGACCCGCGTGAATAGGCCCATGAGCGCGTGGGGGCGCGTGTCGGTCATCGCTGGCTGCCTCGAAGTGGAACGTTCTGCGATAGTACCCCGGGCCCGAGAAAGAGGCAAGCTCGGCCGCCCGTCGGCTCCGTCTGCCGATGCCGTCGATCGCTTGACGGCTGCCGATGGTTGTCCGATACTGCGCGAAAACCGAACGAGGTGGGCAGATGAACAGGCGACGATCGGTCTTCGTGCAGGCACTGCTAGTGGCATGTCTCGCGTCTCCCGCGCTCCACGCGAAGGAGATCTCTTTTTCGTTCAAGAGCTTCGACGGATTCTCCCTCGACGCGAAGCTCGCGCTCCCCGATGGCGTCACGGAACAGACGGCGACTCGCGTGATCGTGCTGATCCACGGATCGGGTCGGGCAGACATGGATGGTGATCTGACGCGCGTGGCGGTGGACAAGTCGAAGAAGCTCCTGTTGTACAAAGGGCTCAGTGACGCACTGACCGCCAAGGGCTTCGCGGTGCTGCGCTACCACAAGCGCAACTATCAGCTCTTCAAGATTCGCAACGAGATGATCGCCAAGGGCGTGACGAAGGCGCCAGAGGCGCTCGTCAGGAGCGCTCGGGGGTTCGCGGCCAACCCGATCAAGTACTTCGTCGAGGACGCCAAATCCGCGGCGGCGGCGGCGAAGGCACGTCTGGCAAAGGCGTCGGTCTATCTCCTCGGGATCTCGGAGGGGACCTACGTCGGCTTGCAGGTGCTCGATCAGGTGAAGTCGATCAAGGGCATTGCGCTGATCGGCTTCTTCGCGGCTCCCCTCGACGTCCTCGTCTTCGAACAATTCGTTTACCGCGGGATGTATGCCTTTCGGCGGCTCGACAAGAACCACGACGAGCGAGTCGACAAGGCCGAGCTCGCGGCGGGCGGGCGCATGGGCCAAAATCTGCTGCGCCAGATCGCCGTCCTCGACCTCGACAAGGACGGCGCACTCGATGGCAGCGAGTTTCGGGCGGCCTGCCTCTTCGATTGGTATCGCTTCCCGCGGATCCCGGGCTACACGATTCAAGTGGCGACGTACCCGACGGTGAAGACGATCTTGCAGCGCACAACGGCAAAGGTCGCTTTTTTCCAGGGGATCTGGGACAACCAGACGCCAGCGTATCACGCCCACTCGATCAAGATTCTCGCCGACCGCGTGTGGAAGAAGCCGTTCCTCTTCCGCTTCTTTCCAAAGCTCGGGCACATTTTGCACCACCAGCCGCGATACGACTTCATCGGTTTCGGTCCGATGGACAAGACGGCGCGCGAGACGATCCAGAACGATCTCGATCGGCTCTTTCGCTGACCGAGAGTAGCGGATCTCGTCTGTCGGTGTCGTCCGCAGAACCTCTGGCCGAGGTGGCTAGCGGCGCTCGGCAGCGCGGATGCGACCCGTTGTCCGAGGCGACAATCTCGTTGACCTGTGGCGGGCAGCGAGATAATCTGCTTGCAGTTCCAACGCTTTGGCTACGCGCAAGCGCGAGGCTCGAGGGAGACCCGGCCGATGAGTGACGCGTCTGGCATCTGCCCGCTCTGTGAGGCGACCGGTTCTCCGGCGGAGCCGTGCCGCGGCGCGATCTGCGCCAAACGCGAGCTGCACTTCATCCCTGCCGGGGATTTCGAGCGGATTCAGCCGATTCCATCGCAGGACCGCGATCCCTATCTGGGCTCGATGATCGCCGAGTATCTGATCGTCGACGTCCTCGGTCAGGGCGGCTTCGGCAAGGTCTACCTCGCGCTGCAACAGCCGTTGATGATGCCGGCGGCGCTGAAGTTGATGCGCCACGTCGGCTCCGACGGGGGCGAACGGCTGGCGACCAAGTTTCGCGGCGAGGCGCTCTCGCTCTCGAAGCTGAATCACCCCAACATCGTGCGGCTGTTGCGCTTCGGACACTACCGCGGCGCGCCCTACATGGTGATGGAGTACGTCCCGGGGGCTCATACCCTCGAGCGGGAGATCAGCCATCGGGTCGAGACGAACCAGCGCCTGCCGATCACCGATCTGAGCCACATTCTGAGGCAGACCCTCAATGGCCTCGAGAGCGCCCACGAGCAGGGGATCGTCCATCGCGACATCAAACCCGAGAACATCATGCTACAATCGGTGACGGGCGATCCCTTTTTCGTCCGGATCCTCGATTTCGGCCTGGCGAAGTTCATCGAGCAGGGCTCGAAGACGAGCGCGGCGATCGGGTCGCCGTACTACATGGCGCCCGAACAGCTGGCGATGCATCGGATCGGCCCCTGGACGGACCTCTACGCCGTCGGCGTGATCGCCTTCGAGCTCTTGACCGGGCGACAGCCCTTCTCGGGGATCTCGATCCAGGAGATCATCGCCAAGAAGATCAACCCGCGCTACGATCCCCTGAGTCAGATCGCCGAGTTGAGGCTGCCCGACGAGGTCTCGACGTTTCTACGACAGGCGATCGCACGCGACAGTGACGCGCGCTTCCGCTCGGCGAGCGCCTTTCGCGATGCGCTGGCGACAGTCACGGCGTCGCTGAGCGCCAAGCACGTCGAGCCGGCGCCGCTTGCCGCTGTGCTCCATTCGTCTCCCGGGCTCGGACACACCGCTGACGCACAATCGGACCCGAGCAACTCATCTCGACCGGCCGCCACGCCGCCGCGGGCCGATGAGGCCACGCCGCCGCGGGCCGATGATGCCACGCCGCCGCGGGCCGATGAGACCGCGAAGCCGCGGGCCGATGAGACCGCGAAGCCGCAGGGAGCCGTCGCGTCGTCGCCGGCGGAGATCGTGGACTCGCGGGACGTGACAGGGAGCTCCACCCCGCTGGAGCTCGTCGCGAGCCAGTCGCCTCAGTCAATCTCGGCGCGGCTCGGGCTTCGTTCGTTCTCGATCAAGTGGGTGGGCGTGGGCCTCGCGATCCTCTTGTCCGTCGGCCTGGCGATCGTGATCCGACCGCACTGGGGAAGCCCGCCGCCCGAGCGCGGAGCGCTGGACGATCCCCCGATCCCTCCGACGATCGAACAGCCCGAGTCGGTGACGGGCAAGCACGCTGTGAAGAAGGAACCGCGCGACACGAATCTCGCGGTCGTGCCGAAGTTGCGGCCGAAGACCGACGGGGTCGACCCGACGGTGCGGAAACCCGGTGGCGTGTCGTCCGCCTCTCGGCGCTGTGCCTACTATGTCGGCGTGAACGCTCATCGCAGCCTGCCGTCAACGCAATCGGTGAGCGATCCCGCGTCGGCTCATACCTATTGTACGAAAGCCTGCGCCTCGGGCGACCTGATCAGCTGCGTCTATCTCGGACGGCTCTTCGCGCTCGGGGTGGGCAGGACGCGAGACTACACAATGGCGCGTAGGCTGCTCGAGAAGGCCTGCGCGGGCAAGGTTGGTGAGGGTTGCCTGGAGTTGGCCCGCCTCTACCGCGACGGGCACGGCGTCGCCAAAGACGCCGTGGCGATGGTCGACCAGCTGCGCAAGGGTTGTGCGCAAAAGCACGCGCGCTCGTGTCAGTGGCTGGCGACCTCCTATCGAACCGGCCGTGGAGTGGGGAAAGACTTGATCAAGGCCGCCGAGAACTACCTGACGGGTTGCCTGCTCGGTGATGGCTGGTCTTGCCTCAATGCGGGCGTTCTGTACTACGGCGGCAAGGGCGTGAGCGAGGACAAGAAGCGTGCGCTGACGCTATTCGTCAAGGCGTGTGAGCTACGGGTCAACCGCGGCTGCAAATACGCAGGGTTCGGCTACCTCAAGGGCACCCTGGTGCCCCAGAGCGACAAGCAAGCCTACGCCTATTTTCAGAAGGCGTGCGAGTTGCGATCGGGCGAGGGTTGTCAGATGCTCGGCGATCACCTGCGCGACGGGCGCGGCGTCGACAAGAGCGAGACGCGCGCGATCGAGAGCTATCGCAAGTCGTGTCAGCTCAAGTTCTCCCTTGGCTGCTGGGAGCTCGGTCGCGCGCTCAAGCGAAAACGTGATTGCAAAGCGGCCACGAGCGCCTTCGCCCGGGCCTGTTCACTCGGCTACAAGAAGGCCTGCCGCGCGACCTGTGGCACGCCCTGAGCGCGCAGAACGCCAAGCTCTCTCGCGATGATCGTTCGCCGGATTTGCGCACGGTGTTGATTGGCAAGGCTCGCTTCGGTCAGTGGCCGTGGAAGACCGCCTCGACATTGTGCCCGTCGGGGTCGATGACAAAGGCGCCGTAGTAGTTGGGGTGATACTGCGTGCGCAGCCCTGGGCCGCCGTTGTCGGTGGCGCCCGCATCGATGGCGGCGTCGTAGAAGCGATCGACCTCTTCGCGATTCGTCGCCGTGAAACAGACGTGGACCGGGGTGATCTCGACGAGCTGCTCGTCGCGCTGGAACTCCATCCGACCCTGGCCGATCCAGAAGTCGGGCTTCCCGTTACGGCCGAATCCCGCGGCGCTGCCGAACTCCATCACCAGCCCGATACCGAGGGGAGCGAGTGCCTGGGTGTAAAACGCCTTCGACCGGGCGATGTCCCGGACGTTGATGCCGAGGTGATCGATCGAGTGCATGGGGATCCTCCTTGTCGCGTGTGTGCGCAGGGACCGGCTCTCGTCGGAGACGTTCCGCACCGAGGGCGGTCGGTCATTCGCGGCGCCATTCTACCACAAACGCGGCGATGGTGTTCGAAGGCGGATCTCGACGGGCTCGGCGTTCCAGATCTCGTTCGCGTATTGGCGAATCGTGCGGTCCGATGAGAAGGTGCCGATGCGCGCGACGTTGCGGATCGACATCCGCGTCCAGTGCGCCCGATCGCGGAAGGCTGCGTCGACCGCCGACTGCGCCTCGACGTATGCCCGGAAATCCGCCAGCAGCATGTAGGGGTCGTTCGAAAGCAACGATCCGACCAGGGGCTCGAAGAGCTCGCGGTCCCCGCGGGAGAAGGCGCCGCTCGATACCAGATCCAGCACCTCACGCAGCTCGGGGTCGGCGTCGTAGAGCTCATGCGGTCGATAGCCCTCTGCCTTGCGCGCCCGCACCTCGTCAGCGGTGAGGCCGAAGAGGAAGAAGTTCTCGGCGCCCACCTCTTCGCGAATCTCGATGTTCGCGCCGTCGAGGGTGCCGATCGTCAGCGCGCCGTTCATCGCGAACTTCATGCAGCCCGTCCCCGAGGCCTCTTTGCCCGCCGTGGAGATCTGCTCCGAGAGGTTCGCCGCGGGGTAGATTCGCTGCGCGTTCTTAACGTTGAAATCGGGAAAGAACACGACCTTGAGCCACTCGCGCGTCTCGGGATCGTTGTTGACCACCTCGGCCACCGAGTTGATCAGCTTGATGATCCGCTTCGCCGTGAAGTAGCCGGGCGCCGCTTTGCCAGCGAAAAGAAACGTCCGCGGCACGGGGTCGACAAGGTCACCGCGCTTGAGCTGGCGATAGCGCGCGATGATGTAGAGCGCGAGCAGGTGTTGGCGTTTGTACTCGTGGATTCGCTTGACCAGGATGTCGAACAGCGAATGCGGATCGACCTCGACGCCCGTTCGCGCGAGGATCACCCCAGCCAGCGTGCGCTTGTTCTCGAGCTTGACCGCCTGCCACTCGTCGTGCATCGTCTCGTCATCGACGAAGCGCTCGAGCTCGCGCAACATCTCGAGGTTTCGCGGCCAGCGATCGCCGATACGGCGTGTGATCAGCTCGCTCAGGCCGTGGTTGCTCGCCAACAGGAAGCGCCGCGGCGTGACGCCGTTGGTCTTGTTGGAGAACTTCTCGGGCCACAGATCGCGGAAGTCGCGGAGCAGATCGCGCTGCAACAGCTCGCTGTGGAGCCGCGCGACGCCGTTGATCGCGTGGCTGCCGACGCAGGCGAGGTGGGCCATCCGCACATGGCGCGGGCCGGATTCGTCGATCAGCGACATTCGGCGGACCCGCCCCTCGTCTCCGGGAAAGGCGGCGCGCACGTCGTCGAGGAAACGCCGATTGATCTCGTAGATGATCTCGAGGTGCCTGGGGAGCAGGCGCTGGAAGAGGGGCAGCGGCCAGGTCTCGAGCGCTTCGGGGAGCAGCGTGTGGTTGGTGTAGCCGAAGGTGTTGCGCGTGACGTTCCAGGCGCTCTCCCAGTCCAGCTCGTGCTCGTCGACCAAAAGGCGCATCAGCTCGGCGACGGCGATCGAGGGGTGCGTGTCGTTGAGTTGGACGGCGAACTTCTCGTGCAAACGCTCGAGATCTTGGCGGCGCATGCGGTAGATCCGGATCATGTCCTGCAGCGAGCACGAGACGAAGAAATACTGCTGCACCAGGCGCAGCTCTTTGCCCACCGTCGAGCCGTCGTTGGGGTAGAGCACCTTGCTCACGTTTTCCGAGGCGATCTTCTCGTCGACGGCACCGTAGTAGTCTCCGACATTGAAGGCGGCAAAATCGAAGGATTCTTGCGCCTCGGCGCGCCAGAGCCGCATGAAGTTCGCGTTGTCGATTCCGTAGCCGAGGATCGGCGTATCGTAGGCCCGCCCTAGCAGCCGGCGGTCGGGAAGCCAGCGCACGCGGTAGCGCTCGTCATCGTCGACCGTGGACTCGGTTCGCCCGCCGATCTGCACGGTGTGAGCGATCGTCGGGTTCTCGATCTCCCAGGGGTTGCCGTAGCGCAGCCACTTGTCGGTCACCTCGACTTGCCAGCCGTCGCGGATCTCCTGATCGAAGAGGCCGAACTCATAGCGGATGCCGTAGCCGATCGCGGGAATACCGAGGGTCGCCAGCGACTCCATGAAGCAGGCCGCCAGTCGGCCGAGGCCGCCGTTGCCGAGGCCCGGGTCCTCCTCTTGATCGATCAGCTCCTCGAGATCGATCCCGAGCTCGGTCATCGCCTGGCGCGTCTGGTCGACGATCCCGAGGGTCGTCAGGTTGCACAACAGATGTGGTCCCAGCAGGTACTCGGCGGAGAGATAGATCACCGTGCGGCTCTCGCGCTCGAGATAGCTCTTGGCGGTGTTGACCCAGCGCAACAGCAGTCGATCGCGCACCGCGTAGGCGAGAGCCAGATAGTGGTCGTTGGTCGTGGCGACGCCGGGAAACTTGGCGCGCATGAAGAACAGGCTGTCGAGGAAGGCGCGTTTGATCCCCTCGACGCTCATGTCGGTGCGGCTCTCACTCGCCATCAGGTCGGTGTTGTCCATCGTCTCTACCCTTTCGCGGCCGAGCGTTGTATCGCGCGGATCGTTTCGTCCAGGCGCTGGAGAAAGCGGGAGCGGTCCTTCTTCTGAAAGGGAGGTGGACCGCCCGTGATCGTCCCGAGATCGCGGAGCTGGGAGAGCAGCTCGCGGGTCGCCAAGGCGTCGCCGATACTCTGCTCTTCGAAGCGGCTGCCGTTCGGGCGCAGCACCGCGACGCCGTTGGGCAGGCAGCGCGAGGCCAAGGGGATGTCGTTGGTCACCACGACGTCGCCCGCCTTTGCCCGCTCGGCGATGAAGTCATCGGCGGCGTCGGGGCTGTCGTCGACGACATTGAGCTGCACGACGGGGCGAGTCGGGGTCTGCATCCACTTGTTCGCGACCAGCACGACGACCCAGCCGACGCGGGAGGCGACGCGGTAGATCTCTTCCGTGACGGGACAGGCGTCGGCGTCGACGTAGATCGTGCCCATCGCCATTGTGTCGTTCGCGTCTGGCACCTCGCTCCTTCGCCCTCGCTCGCCGGGGCCACCCTACTGGACGCAGCCCGCAAACGCGTCGCAGCTCGTCGCCACTTTCTGGCAGTCGATGATCGCTCTCGAGTTCGCGCGGCAGCCCGTGTCGCACACGGCGTAGGCGGTCTCGATCGCCGAGGTGCTACAGTCTTGGGCACCGAAGGTCTGGCCGTACTGCGGGTCGTCCTTGCAAAGCGTCACACCGTTGTCGCAAGCGATCTTGAACTCTTCGTTGGTTACCGGGTTGACGCCGCTCTTGCTACCGCTTCCGCCACAAGCGGCGAAGGCCGCGCCGAGGATCAGCATTCCCACGACCGTGTGCCATCGTTTCATCATCTCCCCCTCGTCTCGTTTGCGTTCGTGACGAACAGCGAACCCCTGGGCCGCCGTTCGTTCCCTACGCTAGCAGGTAATGCTCGGTTTGGCCACGTTTTGACACAGGGGGAGCGGGGCACGAGGGTGAGCGGGCCCCGTCGAGGTCAAAGGAACGAGGACCGCGAACGGCATCGAGGATCGGCGCGCGAGGAACCGCTGCCTGCGCCAAGGACCGGCACCGTGCGATCCGAGGAGCGCGATGGCGCGCCAGCGCCTCAGTTCCGGGAGAGCAGCTGAACCGCGTCGATCTCGTTCCAGCCGCGCACCTGGCGGGTGTCGAGGATGATTCGGATCGAGCTCGTGTCGACGGGCTCCTGGAAGCGGATCGCCAAGACCGAGGGGCAATGCCCCAGCGAGCGATCGGTGCCGCGCCAGACGCGCGCCCAGCCCGAGCCAGTCTTGGCCTGGATCTCGACGATCGCCCCAGGATTGAGGGAGACGTGGATCAGCGCACCGAGTGCCCGCACCTTGCGCGGGAAATCGAGGGCGAGCCACTCGCGCCCGGCGTTCTGCGGCTTGGGGGCCCAGGCGTTGCGATTGTCCGAGCAGGTCGAGACGTTCGCTGGCCCCGTCGCCTGAAGCGCGCTCCAGGCCGGGCGGCTGTACTCGGTGCTCGCCCGGGCGTTGCTCGCCCACTGACGTTTCAGTTTCTTGTTTCGCGCCAACGAGACGTCGCCGAAGACCTCGAGAGGCGGAAAGAGCACGGTCTGCACGCGCACGTTCGTCAGGCGCCCGTTGCGGATCAGCAGCCGTTCGCCTGGGGCGACTGCGACGCGGAGCTTGGTGCCCTCGAGCCCGAGCGAGCAACCGCTCCAGCTCGTGCCCCGCGGCTGGAAGCGCACCACGCCGTCGCTGTCGATCGATCCCGCGAGATCGCCGCTGCGGCAGCGCAGCCGCCAGCGATAGGATCGGCCGTCACGGTTTTCGAGGAGCACGCTGCGGCCGTCGCCGAGAGTCGTGCCTGGCATCGGTCGCACCACCGTTCGAGCCGCCGCTGGACGTCCGCCACCGACAAACGAGAGCGCCAGGATGACGGCGCCGACGAAGAGCCCGACGAGGGCCCACCACGTTGTTCGAATCGTTCGCATCTCCACCTCGTTGACGATCTCCGGCGATCGCCTGATCTCGGGCCCTCCCCCAAAGACGGGCGAGCCGACGAAAGGATCTGGTGGCCGACTTCGGCCGCACACCAAACGCTTCGGGTTGGCCCGAGCGGAGGTTGGCCCGAGCGGAGGCCAACGCGGGCCTTCCCGAAATAATCGGTAGACGCCAATCGTTGCAAGGAGATTGTGAGCGACCACCACGGAGGCACAATATGCCATTTTTCTCGAAACTTCTACTGGCCGCCCTGCTGCTCACCGCGGGAGAGGTCGTGCTGGCGCTGGGACTATTCGAAAAGGGAGCGCTCGTTTGGTTTCTGGCGCCGCTGGCGCTCGCCGCGGGGATCGCCACGGCGACTCGGCTCCGCGCGGGCGTGCTCTCGGGAATCGCGATGAGCATGCTCGGACTGGTCGCCGCAGCGCTGGCGGGACTCGGTCTCCTCGCCAGCGTAGCGCACTACACGGAGCACGGTCACCTGATCCTCCTCGATTTCGCGATCAGCGTGCCTTCGCTGGCAGCGGCACTGTTGTTCGTCGCGGGCGGCCTGCTCAGCGCCCGGTGGGCATTCAGGCACCAGCGCTCCCCTCGATCTGCGGCGGTTTGATTCGGCGCCGAGCCAGCACTTGTCGCCCCGCCGACGCGCTCTCCCCCCGAGCGTCGCTCGCCATCTCGGACCCGTTCGTCGACCGGCTCGGCCCTCTTGTGCGGTTGCAAACGACGGGGCCCCGCGCTACAGTGATCGAGGTCGATCCACACAACGGAGCATCGCATGCTGTCACGCTTGTCCATATTCGTCTTCGTCGCCATCGTTTCGCTGGCGCTCGTCGCTTGCACCAAGAGCAGCCAGTCAGAGGTCGCGACGGAGTGCTCGGCGACCGTGACCTGTCCGAGCGGGAACGTCTGCGTCAACAACGTCTGCGTCAAGCTGAACAGCGGCTCGGACTCGACGAGCGGAGATGACAGCAACACCACGACGGACACCACCGCTCCAAACGACACGAACGAGACGGGCGACACGAGCGCGGACGGGGGGAGCGAAGACACGAGCCATTCGGACACCTCGCTCCCCGACGCGAGCCTGCCGCCCGACACGCTCTACGATGCGCAGCCGACGGACAGCTCGACGACAGACACCGACGTCGGCCTCGACATCCTCGCCGACGGCAGCACGGTACCCGACATGCTGGCCGACGATGCGACGGTCGGGAGCGACACCCTGATCGTCGGTGACACCGAGCTGGACGGAGAGTCGGACGCCGAGCTCGATGTCACGCCGACCTTCGTCCCCGACTGCGGGACCGCTCCCGATTACCAGAGCGACGTGTTTGCGCCGTGGGTCAAGTGTACCCAGGGCTGCAAGTACGATACGGATTGCGCGCGCGTACAGCTCGGTTGTTGCAGCTGCAGCAGTAACGGCGCGCCGCTGCCGATCAACGGCGGCTACGCCAAGCTCTACAACAAGATCCGCAACCTCGCCTGCGGCGCTACGCCGATCTGCTCGCCGTCGTACATCTGCGACGACTGCGTCTGGACCGCACCGCTCGTCTGCGACAAGGGCACCTGCTCGGTCAAATGCCTCTGAGCCTCGCCTGCTCGACCCTTCGTGGGGAACGCCGCCGAGCTACTTCGGGTTGATCTCGAGCCACAACCCGTCGTGGTCCGAGATCAGCGTCTGGTAGGGTTTGAGCGTGATCGTCTGGGCGTTGCCGATGTCGTCGGGCAACGTCAGGTTCCTGGCGAAGATCTTGTCGATCGTCAGCGAGAGGACCTGGGTCCATCCGGCCGCCTCGATCGTCGTCTTGGTGAACGTATCGGTGTTGAAATCGCCGCTGAGCAGACCCAGGGCGCCATCGGGCAGCTGCACCGTCAATCGCGCGGCGACCTCGGCGATCTGCTTCTCGCGGACGTCGCTGTCGAACGATTCGATGTGGGTGTTGAAGAGCTGCACGCGGAACTCGCCGAAGCGTTGATAGACCTCGGCTCGACAGAGCGCCTTCCGCGTCGTATAGGTCAGCTCGCCGAAGCCCTCGACGGTCACGCTGTTCTTCACCGAATCGGTCAGGTTCTCGCATTGGATCGCCGACTTGTCGACACAGATGCGCTCGCTGTTCCAGACGAAGGCGAGGCCCTCGCGGAAGGCCGGGACCGAGTCGACCAGCGTCTGCGCGGCGAAGAAGTGATAGTCGTAGTGCAACCCCGGGATCTGTTGGGCGTTGACGAGCTCGACGACCTCGGCCACGGAGTTTCGGATTCTGTAGACGAAGTCGGGATCGGCGAAGCTGTTGATCACCGTCTGCCCGGACTTGACGGTCTCCCACTGCTCTTGCAGCGCCATCACGTCGGGCTTCAGCTCGATGATCTTCGCGACCCAGCGGTCGCGCCGCGCGTCGTATTCCGCCTCCGTCTCGTAGCCCATTGCGCCCGCGAGGAATTGTCCGAGATCCCAGTAGAGGATGTTTGCGTTGAGAAATCGAAGCTGCGGTGCGGTATCCAGCGTGGTCGGGGGCGTCGTCTCGCAGACCGAAGGCCCGATCGTGGAGTCGGTCGCGTCGAAGCCCCCGTTCACGTCGCTGTCGAGGTCGACGCCGTCCTCGTCATCGCCATCCGCCTGGGTCGCGTCGATGCCACCATCCATCGTCGCGATCTCGACCGTGAGCGCGTCGTCTCCGCTCGTCGTGTCGCCGACGGTTCCGCCAGCATCGGTGTCGCCGCTGCGACTGCTCGTCGAGCCGCACGCCGCCAACGTCAGCCACAACAATACGAGCACGCCCAAGTGTCCGATCCGTGCCTCGCCGGCGAACGACATTCGTTTCATCTGTAGCTCCCGATCCTGGTGACCACGCGTCGTCTCGACGATACCGCGGCTCGTCCGACTGAGACAAGACGCAAATCCAACGCCGCGTCGTAGAGCTGGCTAGATGTCGAGGACGAAGGCGATCTCGATCGAGTGCAAGGAGTCGCCCAGTGCGCGGCGCCCGGGCATCTCTTTGAAGCCGAGACGACGGTAGAGGCGGTGCGCGCTGGCGAAGCGCACGTCGCTGAAGAGGTAGAGCCGATCGCGACCGGCGTTGACGGTGTGGGCGATCGCTTCGAGGACGAGCAGCGCCCCCCAACCGTGGCCGCGCTCGGCGGCGTCGACATAGAGCGAGGTGATCTCGCCCGCATCGGCGTGCATCAAGAGCCCGCAGGCTCCGACGACGCGCTCGTTGTCGGCGACGACCCAGAATTCACCGCCCCCTTCGCGAAAGAACGCTCCCGCGTCGGCGAGGAACGGATTCTCGTCGAGGCGCAACGCGTCGCCATACTCGCGATAGACGTCGGCGATCAGACGGATCAGAGCGTCCGTGTCCGCGGCGCGAACGGGCCGTAGCGATGTGACCATAGCTCCCTTGTACACCTCGCGTGGGTCGGGAGCAAGGGCGGTTCGATCTCTTCCGCGAGTACGCTTCGCTCCGCGGTTGCACCAGCGCGGGCAAATGTCCGCGGTCAGTTTCAGCGGTGGCGCGAGCGCGACGTTTCGGTTGGATCGTTTACCACAGACAAACGTAGGTACGGAGATTCTACGCGCGATGCGACAGGAGGTGGCTAATGAGATTCAAATGGCACACCGTCCTCCGCGAAGGGGTCACCCTTTGCGGACGGCGGGTCGGTACGTACGCACTCCTCGGGCTGGTGACCGCGCTGCCCGCGATCGTCTGGTGGGGGCTGGCGCACGGTTGGGCCTCCCCGGCGGCGGATCTACTTGGGCATCAGCAGCTCGATCAGATCCCGGGCTGGACGGTCATGGTCATCTTCCAGAGCCTCTGCTCGGGATTGGTCGTCGCCGCTGTCTTCGATGACCTCCGTGGACGGAGAATCTCGGCCTGGCAGTCGCTTCGCGCGACATCGTTCAATGTCGAGCTCCTTCCGATCGTGTTCTTCGTGCAGTGTGCCGCTGCCGTGTCGATCCATTTCGCCCTCACCCTCCCGCTCACCGCCTACTTGAGCTTTACGTTGCTCGAGCCGGACTATCGCTATTCCACTGACGTCGTCCTCGCCGTCATGCGCTCGACGGTTTTCGCCTACCTCCTTCGGGCGCTGATACTGCTCGCGCTCACGCCGCTGCTCGTTGCCGCGCCCTGTATCGTCGTCGAACGATTGAATCTCCGCGACGGCCTCCGGCGCAGCCTGCAGCTCACCGCGGGTCGCCGGCTGATGGCCTTCAGCATCGTGGCGACTGTCGTGTTGATCCCCCAGATCCTGACACATCTGGTGTCGGCGGCGATCCCCAACCCGATCGGCGCCTGGGTCGCCTTTTGCGTGCTTTCCGTCGCCTCTACCGCTGTACTCGGAACGACGATCGCCGTCGCCTATCACCGACTGCGCCGCGATCGCGAATGGAAGGGCGCCGACGAGCTCGCCCTCTCACTCTATCCCGACTCCACACCGAGCACAAACGCGAGCCTCGATGAGCCAGCCCGGTTGCAGAACGAACAAAATTGAATCCCCGGGGCGAGGCGATCTGCTACACTGAAAAGCGCCTACCCACACATCAGCGACCACGCCCACGGGCTTGACGGAGGAGCGAGGATGGTTTCCAGAGCCTGGATCATGGCTTGTACGGTCGTGCTGAGCGCCTGCATCGGCGCGAGCGGGATCGCGCAAGTCAAGGTGATGCAAAGCGGCACGACGTACACGAAAGCGGCGGGCGATGACGGCGACTTGCTGTTTGGCCTCTGGTTCCCGGCGAGCCGCTTCGTGGCTCAGGGTGGCACGATCACCGACCGGTTGACCGGGCTCGTCTGGTTGCAGGACTCCCAGTGCCTCAAGCCGTCGTCGAAGTGGAGCGAGGCCTTCGCCCGGATCACCGAGCTCAACGCCGGCACGCTGACGTCGTGCCAGGGCTACACCGCGGGTCAACACCACGATTGGCGCGTGCCCGGGCTCAACGAGCTGGCGACGCTGGTCCACTTCGGTCACCGCGGCCCGGGGAACAATGGCCTCGGGATGTACGGCTTCAACGCCCAGTCGCCGAACTATTGGAGCTCCACCAGCGATCACAACGATCCGACCCGCGCCTGGACCTGGCGCTCGTCGGACAATCAGCTGCTCGCCAGCCAGCTCAAAGAGCAGGGCAACTCGAGCTTCGGGGTGTTGGCCGTCCGGGGCCCAGTGATCACGTCGCCGGTCGTGCCGATCCAGAGCGGCCAGACGCTCTGCTACGGTCCCGCGTTCACCAGCACAGCCTGTAGCGGAACCGGACAGGATGGCGAGCTGCAGCTCGGCGCCGACATCGATCTGCAGAATCGGTACAGTGTCACCACGTTGGCGATCCAGAACAGCGCGGTGATCGCCGACGCGCTGACGGGCTTGACGTGGCTCGTCTCGACGGTCTGTATGCCAGCGGCGACGTGGTCCGAGGCGTTGACGACGATCGCCAGCCTGAACGCCGGAACACACCCGACCTGCCAGCTCGCGCTCGAGCCGAGCTCGCCCTGGCGGCTGCCGAACGTCAGGGAATTGCGGACGCTGATGCACTATGGCCAAAAGAGCGCGCTCGGTGCGCCGTTTCCGAACAGTATCTCCAGCGATCTGACACAGAGCTACTGGAGCTCTACCGTCTCGAAGGTCGGCGACGTCGAGCGGCACTATTACCTCGATTTTCTCGATGGCGGGCTGGTGATGACCACGGACGCGTCCCAGCTCTACAAGGTCATCGCGGTGCGCGGCGGGATTCAGCAGTCACTCAGCGTCACGCCCCTGGCCCACAATTTTGGCGCTCTGACGGTCGGTCAGACGAGCGGCTCCTTCAGCTTCACCGTCAAGAGCACGGGCCCCACCCCGCTGACCTTGGGCCAGATCCGGCTGACGGCCGGGACGACGCACTATTCGATCAGCCTCGACACCTGCTCGCTCGTCACGCCGAACGACGCAACGTGCCAGATCAGCGTCGTTTTTCATCCAAAGGCGACGGGCGCGCTGAGCGGCACGCTGGAGATCACGGATCTCGTGACGGTCAGCCTGAGCGGAACGGGCGTGGGTCCCACGCTGTCGGTGAGCGGCGAGCCGTTCTTCTGGCTGCTCAGCGACCCTCTGGTGACCCGGACGATTACCGTCACCGCTGGTGGGACCGGGCAGCTCGCGATCTCGGGGCTGACGCTCGCCGGAACCAACCCCAGCGACTTCCAGATCGATAGCGAGAATTGCACGACGGGCGGGCTGAATCCCGGGCAGAGCTGCACGATCACGGTCAGCTTCCTGCCATCGGCTGGCGGCGAGCGGACCGCCGAGTTGCAGATCGTCTCGAACGCGCCGGACAGCCCGACGACGGCGATCTCGCTCGTCACGATCGATATGGCGCCCTTCATTCAGATCGACCCCGCCGGCGCCGACTTCGGCAAACAGAACCTCGGCGTCGCGATGACGCGCACCTTGACGGTGAGCAACAAGGGCACGAGCGGTCCGCTGAAGCTGAGCAGCGCGACGATCGGCGGCCCGGCGTCGGCGGACTACGAGGTCACCGGCGGCACCTGTAAAAGCGCCGATCTCGCGGTCGACGAATCCTGCACCGTGATCGTCAGCTTCACGCCGAGCGTCGCCTCCAGGCGACAGGCGACCCTGACGCTCAGCTCGAACGACCCCGCCCGCCCGATGGTCGAGGTCGCCCTGGACGGCATCGGGATCGACCCGACGGTCGAGCCGGAGCCGGACACCGACGACGGCGACCAAACCGTCGACCCGGACCAGCAGAGCGCCGACACCGACTCCGATGCGATCGAGGACCAGAGCGACCCGGACCAGAGCGACCTGGACCAGAGCGACCCGGACCTGAGCGACAGCGGGACGCTCGACGCTCTCGGGGATAGCGAGCCTGCCGACGACCTCGGCGATAGTCAGCTGGGGAATGACCAGACGGGCGATGACGCGCTCCAGTCGGTCGATCTCGCCGACGCGCCAACTCCGAACGACGACGCGAGCGCCTCTGACCAGAATGGGGGCAGCGACGCGATCGACCTCGGCGGCCCGGGCACCGACAGCGGCGGTACCGTGATCCTTCGGAGAGGCGGCGGCGGTTGTAGTCAGCCCGTCGGCCCCCCCGACGCCGCTCCCGCGTTGATGCTGCTCATTCTCTTCTCGCTGGTCGCGTATCGCCGACTCCAGCGCTGAAAGACGCTCACCACCTGGTCGGGGCCATGCTGCCCGTCTCCGTAGCCGGGGCCATGCTGCCCGTCTCCGTAGCGCGCTGATCCCGACTCTAGTGCCTTCGCCGTACGACCGCTTTCCATCCTTCGAGAGCATGTCGGCACGCCGAGAGGCGGAACGAGAATTGTGGAGCGAGCGGTCATGCTTTGTGCGGTGCCCGATCACGGCCGATGACGCTACCCGGACAAAATCACGGCGCCTGATCCAAGTGGCCGGAAAATGGCCGCTCTACACGCCGAATTGGGTCCGTTTCGGCCAAAAAGTGCGCACACGTTGCCAAGCGACGCGGAATTGTCCGCCGGATCAGCAGATTTTCGGCCGATCGCGGACAAAATCGGGGCGGTTGGATCAAGTGCGACGTTTTTGGCCGAATTCTGGACAGAATCGGCGTTTGATTGCAGACCTGCCCGAGTTTTGTCCGGCGAGGGGGAGCTGCCGCCCGAGAGCTCCTCAGGAAAGGCCGGCGACGAGCTCGCCGTGAATCCGGGCCTCGAGGGCGTTGCCGGCGCCGGTCCATTGCGCGTCCAGCCTGTCGCCACGTCTGACCTCCGGTCGCGGTCGAGAGGATGAGCCAGACCGCTCGTCGAGCATAGCGCCCCGGCTGGAGAGGGCCAACCCGCGCTCCGCACGTGGCGATCTCGTTGCTGCGTCGACGCCATTTCCGCGTTGACCGTTGTCGTCGATGGTTCCTATACTCTGGGGATGCGCTCGACCATCACCGGCTGTCTGTTGGCTCTGCTGTTCTTCGGTTTGACTTCATCTTGTGAGAAGCGGAAGAAAGCTCGGCATCGGTTGCCCCCGCCGGTCTCCGTCGGGCGGGTGGTGATCAAGTCCGTCCCCGTGCGGATTCGGGCGATCGGCAAGGTCGAGGCGCTGACGACCGTCTCGGTCAAATCGCGAGTGATGGGGCAGCTGACGACCGTGCACTTCAAAGAGGGGCGGAACGTGACGCGCGGCGACGTCCTGTTCACCATCGATCCGCGCCCCTACGAGGCGACGATGAAGCAGATCGCCGCCAATCTGCTGCGCGACAAGGCGCTGATCAAACAAGCCCAGGCCACGCTCCGCAAGGACGTCATCTTGGCGAAAAACGCCCGCGCCGAGGCGCAGCGTAACGGCGCGCTCTACCGAAAGCGGTTGATCGCCAAGGATCAGTACGAGAAGATCCTCGCCAACGCCGCCGCCCTCGAGGCGGTCGTCCAGGTCGATCGAGCGGCGGTCACTCAGGCCGAGGCGACGGTGATCGCCGACAAGGCGGCGCTCGAGAACGCGCGACTGCAGCTCAGCTTCTGCACCATCCGGGCGCCGATCACCGGCCGCACGGGCTCGCTGCTCGCACATCAGGGCGACATGATCAAAGACCACGACACGATCCTGGTGACGATCAACCAGATCGCCCCGGCCTACGTCACCTTCAGCCTGCTCGCCAAGTATCTGCAGCCGCTGCGCAGCCGTACGGCGGCGCACGAGGAGATCAAGGTCGAGGCGCGGGCTCCACGCCAGGACCTGCCCTCTGAGCATGGCGTGATCTCGCTGATCGACAACGTGATCGACGGCCAGACGGGGACGATTAGCCTCAAGGGGCGCTTTCCCAATCGCAGCAAGCGGCTCTGGCCGGGCGAATACGTCGAGGTGCTGCTGACGCTGCGCGAGCTGCCGCGGGCGCTGGTCGTCCCCTCGCAGGCGATCCAGAGCGGGCAGAACGGCCAGTATCTCTTCGTCGTCAAGTCCGACACGACCGTCGAGCTGCGGCCCGTCGTCGCGGGCGTCGTCGAGGGCGACGTGACGGTGGTGCTGCGCGGCGTGAAAGTCGGCGAGACCGTGGTGACCGACGGGCAGATGCGGCTCGTGCCCGGGGCGAAGGTGACGATCAAGCCGCGGATCGCCGCGCACAACGAGACGAAATGAACCTCTCGGGGATTTTCATTCGGCGCCCCGTGATGACCACGCTCGTCATGTTGGCGATCCTGTTCTTCGGGCTGATGTCGTACCGTCGCTTGCCCGTGAGTGACCTACCGAACGTCGACTTCCCCGTGATCGTCGTCGACGCGAAGTATCCCGGGGCGAGCCCCGAGACGATGGCGTCGTCGGTGGCCACGCCGCTCGAGAAGCAGTTCTCGACGATCGCCGGGCTGGCCTCGATGAGCTCGGTCAACGCATTCGGCAGCACGCGGATCACGCTGCAATTCGACCTGAGCCGCGACATCAGCTCGGTCGGCCAAGACGTCCAGGCGGCGATCGCCCGCGCCCAGAAACAGCTCCCCAGCGACCTGCCGAGCCCGCCGACCTACAAGAAGGTCAACCCAGCGGAGAAGCCTGTGCTCTACCTCGCGCTGAGCTCGGCCACCCTGCCGCTCTCGACGGTCAACGACTACGCCGAGACCTACATCTCGCAACGGATCTCGATGATCAACGGCGTAGCCCAGGTCGACGTGCACGGCTCGCAGAAATACGCCGTGCGCATTCGCCTCGATCCACTCGCCCTCGCCGCGCGGGGCATCGGTCTGAGCGACGTCGTGCAGGCCGTCTCCAAGGGAAACGTGCACCTGCCGAGCGGAAACCTCGAGGGTCGGCATCGCTCGTCGATGATCGAGACCAAAGGCCAGCTCCTCAGCGCAAAGGCCTTCAGCCAGCTCGTCGTGACCTACCACAACGGCGCGCCGGTGCGCCTACAGGACCTCGGCGTCGTCGTCGACAGCGTCGAGAATGACACCATCGCGAGCTGGATGAACGGAAAGCGGGCGATCATCCTCGCGATCCTGCGGCAACCCGGGACGAACACCGTCGAGGTCGTCGACGCCGTGGTCAAGCTCCTGCCCAGCTTTCGCCAGAAGCTCCCGGGATCGATCCAGATCCAGGTGCTCTTCGATCGCTCGGTCTCGATCCGCGAGTCGGTGAAGGACGTCAAGTTCACGCTGGTCCTCGCCCTCGGGCTCGTCGTCTTGGTGATCTTCCTCTTCTTGCGGAACCTCTCGGCGACGGTGATTCCGAGCCTCGCCCTGCCGATGTCGCTGATCGGCACCTTCTCGGTGCTCTACCTGCTCGACTACTCGCTCGATAACCTGTCGCTGATGGCGTTGACGCTCGCCGTCGGTTTCGTTGTCGACGACGCGATCGTCGTGTTGGAGAACATCGTGCGCCACCTCGAGATGGGGAAAGCGCCGTTCCAGGCAGCGATCGACGGGTCGAAGGAGATCGGCTTCACGATCATCTCGATGACCCTCTCGCTGGCGGCGGTCTTCATTCCCGTGCTCTTCATGGGCGGCATCCTCGGGCGTCTGCTCCACGAGTTCGCCGTCACGATCGGGATGGCGGTGATCGTCTCGGGGTTCATCTCGCTGACGCTGACGCCGATGCTCTGTAGCCGCTATCTGCGGGCGCCGTCGAGCCAGCGCCACGGCCGGCTCTACCGGTTCTCGGAGCGGATCTTCGACGGCATGCTCGCGGCCTATCGCTGGACCCTGGAGAGGTCCCTGAACGCCCCGAAGCTGATGCTGCTGCTCTTTCTGCTGACGATCGCGGCGACTGTGTTCCTCTTCAAGATTTCGTCGTACGGCTTCCTCCCCGCCGAGGACTCGGGGCAGATCTTCGGCTTCACCGAAGGGCCCCAGGACATGTCCTTCGACTCGATGGTCGCGCACCAGAAGCAGGTCGCCAAGGTGATCAGCGCCGACCCGAACGTCGTGGCGGTGATGTCGGTGATCTCGACCAGCAATTCGGGGCGCGTCTTCTGTCGCCTGAAGCCGCGAGACCAGCGGATCTCGTCGCACGAGCTGATCCAGAATCTTCGCGCCAAGCTGGCGCGCATCCCGGGGATCATGGCCTTTCTCCAGAATCTACCGCCGATCCGCGTCGGCGCTCATCTGACCAAGAGCCAGTACCAGTTCACGCTGCAGGGGCTCGACACCACCGAGCTCTACCGCTACGCCGCGATCCTCGAGTCGAAGATGGCGACGCTGCCGAGCGTGCAAGACGTGACGAGCGATCTGCGGATCCAGACGCCACAGCTCACCGTCGAGATCGACCGCGACAAGGCCACCGCCCTTCACGTCACGGCGCACGAGATCGAGGACACCCTCTATTCGGCCTACGGATCGCGCCAGGTCTCGACGATCCTCACCTCGACGAACGAGTACCAGGTGATCCTCGAGCTCGAGCCGCGCTTCCAGCTCGATCCCGACGCTCTCTCGATGCTCTACGTGCGCTCGTCGACGGGCACGCTCGTTCCGCTCAACGCCGTCGCCAAATTGAAGCGTACCGTCGGGCCCCTGACCGTCAACCACCTGGGCCAGCTTCCGGCGGTGACGATCTCGTTCAACCTCAAACCGGGCAGCTCGCTCGGCGAGGCGGTCGAGCGGGTCAACGAGCTCGCCACCCGCACCCTACCGGCGACGATCAGCACGAGCTTTCAGGGCTCGGCCCAGGCCTTCGAAGCCTCGATGTCGGGGCTCGGGTTTCTGCTGCTGATGGCGGTCTTGGTGATCTTCATCATCCTCGGCATCCTGTACGAGAGCTTCATCCACCCGCTGACGATCCTCTCGGGGTTGCCCTCGGCGGGGATCGGCGCGCTCGTGACGCTCTTGATCTTTCACCAGGACCTGAACATCTACGCCTTTGTCGGGATCATCATGCTGATCGGGATCGTCAAGAAGAACGCGATCATGATGATCGACTTCGCGATCGACGCCCAGCGCAAGGAGGGCAAGTCCCCGCGGGAGGCGATCTTCGACGGCTGCATCATTCGCTTCCGGCCGATCATGATGACCACGATGGCGGCGCTGATGGCGACCCTGCCGATCGCCATCGGCTTCGGCGCCGGCGGCGAATCGCGCCAACCGCTGGGCCTTGCGGTCGTCGGTGGGCTTCTCGTCTCGCAGATCCTCACACTCTACATCACCCCCGTGATCTACATCTGGCTCGAGAGCCTCCGCGGCAAGCGCCCCGCGCCGACGCCAGCGGGCGAGGAGCCTCGCGGGTTGGCGCAACCGAGCGACTAGCGACGAGCCGACGAACGGCGCCGCGGGCCTGGCGCTTCACCAAGAGAGCGGGCCGTGGGCGGCGTGGGCTGCCGCGATCGCGAGCGTTGATTCCTGTGTCTTGTGGTTATGGTTGCGCGGTGCTAGCATGTGTCTGACGAAAAGTGGCGTATCGAGAAAACCAGCACAGGGACGCCGACGAGCGGCTCGGCGTCTCGAGCCGACCGGCGCCGCGCGACGGAGGTGGCGATGAAGAGTTGGGCGACGATCGGCATCGCGGGATTGACTTGGTTGCTGCTCTGTGGCTGCGGGGGAGGGAAGGGCGGCGGAAATCTCTCCCTCACGATCGACTGTGAGAATCTCGGTGGGCTGCCGACGAGCTCGGGCACGATGGACGGCTACTTCACGTTTGGTGGCTCGTCGCGCTACCCACTGAGCATCGATCTGACGATCGCCAATCGCACCTTCTCGGGGCAGGCGCGGATCCAGGACAGCCAGAATCAATACACGGGTACTTGCTCCGGTAGTTGGAACACCGCGGGCAACCTGACTGGCAGCTGCTCGCTGAGCGGCCCGACGACCCTGAAGATTCAACTCAGCGGCTCTCTCGGCCAAAATGGTGGCTGCGGTGACTGGAGCGGCTCGACCTTCCAGCAGGGCGTCTGGCGTATCGGGCGTTGATCGACTCGAAGGAGGGGAATCCCCATGCGCCATCGCTCGAACGCCACCCGTCTCTGGCTCTTGATCGGCCTCGCGTTGCTCCCGATCGGCTGCCGGCCGATCCGTGAGACCGATCCCGACAAGAAGGTCACGATCACCCAGGGCCTCTATGGCCTCGCCACCAAGCCGAGCGGCATCGACGCTAGCCCGGTCTACGCCTGGTGGGGCGCCCGATTCGAGGTCTACGCCGAATGCCCCGGGGGCGGGTACGACCCTGACAATCCCGTCATCGCGTCCGGGGTGAGCGACCCAAACGGCTTCTACCAGATCGCCCTCGAGCCGGGTGACTACATCGTCTGCGCCGAGTTTCGGCGCTGCACCGCCGTCACCGTCGATCCGAATGCCCGTCAACGCCTCGACTACGACTCCACGGATGGCCACGGCTGGTCCAACACCGGCGTGCCCGCTCCCTGCCCCTGAGCACCACCCGGCTCGATCTGCGGACGTTCGATGGTCGCGCCGGCTAGCGGCGATGGCTCGCGCTGGTGGGCGACGTCAGCTCGAAGAGGCGATGCCCGCCCGTCTTGACGCGGCGCAGGGCGAGATAGGCCAGCAGGCCGACCGGCGCGACCATCAACGTCAAGATCAGGCAGGGCAGCAGCGCGCGGTGGCGGATTCCGCAGCGCTGCGAGTCCGTGAGCTCCCAGCAGCCGACGAAGAGGTCCAGGGTGATATAGTGCACCCAGCCCGCGAGCAGGACGCCACGGTCCTGAAACGCCGCGGCGAGTCCGTCGAGGGTCAACAGCGAGCCCCCCGCGCGGCCGAAGCTGATCGCCGCGAGGAGCAGATAGATCGCCGCAAAGAGCAGGGGAAATGCGACACTGCGTACGAGATAGGCGGTAATCCGCGCCCGCGGCGCGACGAACAGGAAGCTCCAGCCGACGACAGCGAAGGCGTTCAGAGCGATGTAGGCGATCGACATTCGGCTCTCCGCGAGAAAGGGTCTCCTCGTCAGGTGTAAAGGAGCGCGCGGCTCTCGTCAATCCGTTCATCGTCGACGCGCTTGGTCATCAACGCCCGCAGCCGCCGCACGTAACACACTGTAATCTCTTACGAACCAAGAGGATGTCGACGGCGACAGCGGACGGCTGGTCCCGGTGGGTTATTTGGTGGTACGCTTCTCCCTGAGACCTCGCGCCGCAGGACGGCGCACGTCCCATCCGACCGGTGGAGCTGCCATGAAGGTCGCACGTCCGTACCGTTTCTTCTGGCCCGCTGCCGATGACACCGCCCTCGACGTCCTCCGTGCGTCGCGGGGTCTGACCGAGGCCAACGGGGCCGAGCGCTCGCACGGTCGCGTCACCGCCGTCGAAGGCTACAGCCGCCGCACGGGCAAACCGGCACGAAATGGCCTTTACTGTGCCCGCATCTTTGGACCGACCGAGGATCACAGCTGCCTCTGCGGCAAATTCCGCGGCGCGTCGCACGACGGCGTGGTCTGCGACACGTGCGGCGTGGTCTGCGGCCGCGCGGAGGCCCGACAGCGGCTCTTCGGACATCTCGAGTCGCCCGTCGGGTTGCTGCACCCGCGCCTGCGCGCCACGGTGGCCGAGGTCCTTGCCTGGAGCGAGGACGCCGTGCTCGGCGTGCTCCTCGGCACCTGGGAGCTTCGAGGTGGCGAGCCGGCTCCAATCAGCGACGACTGGCGCGACGACGCTGACGACGACGAGCCCAGAACGTTCGAGCGTTGCGGCTCAGCGGTGCTGCACGAGCGCTTGCGCGAGGCAGAACACGAGGCCTGGCAATCGCGCCTCGCTGCTGAGGGATATACCCTCGCCGACCTGCTGATCACTCATATCCCGGTTCTGCCCGCCGCCGAGCGCGAGCCACGAGTGGTCACGTCTCCCGACTTTGGCGACG
>JAGQJP010000844.1 GCA_020430585.1 Myxococcales bacterium
ACGATCTCTTCGTCGACCTGACGATCGGCGACCTGGCGACCTTCGACATGGCTTCACCCGTCTTGCGAATTCTCGGTCTGGACCTCGAGCGACGCCGACAATTCGAGAGCATCGATTGAGGAGCTCGTGATCCCAACGTCGGCGTTCGAACCAACGGTTTCCGGCCCGCAACGGGGCTTCGGTCCTCGCCAGCAGGCGCCTCGTACGGGCGTTGGCGCCGGTGAGCAAGCGCGTCGTACGGGCCCCTGTGCTCCTGAGCAGGCGCGTCGCACGCGGTTCTGGTCGCGACTGTGCTGCGCCGTCTTCCTGGCTCTGGTGCTGGTTGCCCCTTCAGCGACCGCCAGCACACAGGACATCGTCGGCTTTGGCGCTCGCGGGCCGGCGATGGGCGGCGTGACGATGGCCTCGACGCGCGACACCGAGGCGATCTACTACAACCCCGCGGCGCTGACCCGCAGCCCGTTGATGACCGTCTCCCTCGGGTACATCTATGGTGACTCGGTCCTGCGGGTGCGTGGGGCGTCGCTCACCGACCCGGCGATGCGCGCCTCGATCACCGACGCGGCGCCCGTGCAGGGCTTGCAGATCGGCGCCAGCCTGCTCTTGCCCCTCAAGGGTTGGTGGAAAGGGCGGATCGCCCTCGGCCTCGGTCTCTTGATGCCGGGCAAGGTGATCGTCCGGGCGCGCCTTCCCAAGCCCTACACGCCGCAGTTTCCGCTGTTGGGCAACCGCGGCGAGATCGTCGGTGTGCAGCTCGGCCTCGCGTTTCGCATCGGCTGGGGGCTGAGCGTCGGTGTCGGCGTCAACGCGCTGGCGGGTCTCTTCGGCGGGATCGACGTCGGCGAGAACGTCCTGGGCAAGCTCGGCTCGACGGTCGCTGACGAGCTCTTGACCGACTTTTCGCTGCTCGCCGGGGTCCTCTACCAGCCGAACGCGCAGTGGTCGGTGGGGATCGTCTACCGCGGCCTCTCGGCGGCGCAATTCTCGCTGCCGATCACCGTCGACCTCGGCGGCAACTTCCCCTTCAAGATCCCGACGCTGAACATCACGGGTGTGGCGCAGTTCGATCCGCGCCAGGTCGGCGGCTCTGTCGCCTGGCGGCCGATCGCGCCGCTCCTGGTCGAAGTCGGCGTGACCTGGAAGCAGTGGTCCAAGTTCCGCCAGCCGATCGCGAACACCACCGAGGGCAATCCGCCGCTGCCAGCGCTGCGGTTCCACGACGTCGTCGTGCCTCGGATCGGCGTCGAGGGCGAATTCGTCTTCGGTCGCCACACGCTGACGCTTCGCGGAGGCTACGTTTTCGAGAAGTCTCCCGTGCCCCAGCAGCTCAATCGCTCGAATTTCTTGGACAACGATCGCCACATTCTGACCTTTGGCCTGGGCTACCGCTATCTCTGGGGCGGGCGCCTCGACGTGCGGGTCGACTTTTTCGTCCAGTATCATCACCTCGTATCGCGGACGCACACGAAGGATCCCGGGGATCTCTTCGCCGCGTCCAATCTCGGTTTCCCATCGGTGGGGTCGAGCGGGTGGTTTCTCGCGGGAGGCGGCTATGTGTCGGTTGGCTTCTAGCCCAGGGGTCGCCGCGCTCCTGTTCGTTCTGCTCCTGCCGCTCGCCGCGCGGGCGAACCCCGTCGAGGCCTTCGGCTTTGGCGCGCGCGCCCAGGGGATGGCCTCGGCGGTCACCGCGGTGGTCAACGACTCGACGGCGAACTTTTACAACCCCGCCGGGCTGGCGATGACCGACGCCCTGACGATCGACGTCGGCTACTTCTTCAATCGTCTCGATCTGCGCTTCAACGGACGCGGGCAGGGCGTCGACAACAACAGCGGAATCCAGGCCGGGATCTTGATTCCCGGTCGCTTCGGGCCGGTGCGTTGGGCCTTCGGCATCGCCGTCTTTCTGCCCGATCGCCGCCTCAGCCGCGTGCGTGCGCTACCGCAGTTCCAACCACGCTGGGTGCTCTATGACAACCGCACGCAGCGGATCTTCCTGACGACGAACATCGCGATCCGTCCGCTCAAGTGGCTCTCGATCGGCGGCGGCGTGACGTTTTTGACCAACACCTCGGGCGGCGTCAACATCGCGGGGCGGATCGCCTTTCCGAACCCGACGCCCTCGCAGCTGTTGACCGAGGTTGACGTCAGCCTCGGAACGCTGCGCTACCCCTCGGTCGGGATCGTCGTCCACCCGATCCCGCAACTCTACATCGGCGTCGCCTACCGTGGAGAGGTCAAGCTCAAGCTCGACCTGCGGGCGACGGTGAACGGATTCCTGACCGACACGGCGGGGTTCAAGACGAAGATTCCGGGCTCGTTTCGCCTCGACTCGGTCAACGCCAACCTCTTCAGCCCGCACCAGGTCGCCTTTGGAGTCGGCTGGCGGCCAATCCCGCGCCTGCTCTGGACCGTCGACGTCACCTGGCTCAACTGGTCGCGCTATCCCGCGTCGACGGCCGATGTCGAGGTGAGCCTCAACGTCGCGGGCTTGGGCGACGGGCTGTTGCCGCCGAAGGTCACCGTCTTGCCGCCACGGTTTCACGACATCGTCACGGTGCGCACGGGGCTCGAGTACGAGCTGCGGGTCAATCGCTACATCGACTTGCTCTTCCGCGCGGGGTACGCCTACGAGCCCACGCCCGCGCCCGTGCAGAACGGCGACACGAACTATGTCGACAACGAGAAGCACCAGATCACCCTCGGCCTTGGGATCGACATCAACAACTTCTCGACGATCATGACCAAGCCGATGAGCTTCGATATCGCCTTTCAGCTCTACCAGTTGGTGAGTCGTGACCATCGCAAGGTCGACCCGACCGATATCGTCGGCGACTATCGCTCGTCGGGACGGATGTACACCTTCAGCATTAGCGGGAGCTTCCGATTTTGAAGGCCGAACGACCGATCGTTTTCGCGTTCGCCTGCGCCCTCGCGCTCGTCGGCGTCGTCTGCGGCAAGCTCGGCGGCAAGGGCGGGGGAGACGACAACCTGCCGACCTCGGGGATCATCCCCTTCAGTGAGATCGAGCAGGACGAGACCTTCCGCTTCACCGGGCCCGCGGTGACCCTCGAGGGGGCGACCCAGATCGGGGGGGCGGCCGTCCTCGCCGTCGACGGGCGCTATCGGATGTGGTTCGCCGCGACCCGCGATGGAGAGACGGCGATCTACGTCGCCACCTCCGACGACGGCTTGCGTTTCGTCGCCGAGCCGACGCCCCTCTTGCGACCGAGCGCCGACTGGCACGGCACGTCGCTCGCCGCGCCGAGTATCGTGCGGCGGAGCGGCGGATTCGAGCTCTATCTCGAGGCGAACGATGGCACGGCGATCGCACGGGCGAGCTCTCTCGATGGGACGGCGTTCGTCCTCGAGCCCGCTCCCGTGCTCAGTCCCGGCCTCGATTGGGAAGAGGGGCGCGTCGCCTCACCTTCGGCGGTCCTCGATGGCGAGCGGCTGTTGCTTTTCTACGAGGGAGGGCAGGGCAAGGGCATCGGATTGGCCCTCTCGGAGGGGGGAGCTGCGTTCGTCAAGTCGCCTCAGCCACTGCTCGCGCCGAGTGGCGACGAAGGGCGCTGGGACACCACCTTCATCGGTACGCCGCGGGTGATTCGCGTCGTGCAGGTCACCGGCCGCCCGATCTTCCGCCTCTACTTCGCTGGAGGAAAAGACGCCAGGCGTTCGATCGGATATGCCGGGTCGTTCGACGGGCTGCAGTTCAGCCCCTTCGTCGAGAACCCGATCTTCGTCCCGCGGGAGAACGTGATCGAGCCCTGCGTGATCCCGTTCCAGAGCGGCTTCATGATGTACTTCAACCGGATCTCGGGATCGCGAACGGGGATCTTTCTCGCCGGGCACCGCTTGCGCGGGCCGTACGGACCCGCCGAGAGCGACGCCAGCGACGGAGATTGACGAGTTCCCGATTGAATTGTGCCGCTCGTTTCGGTACTGTGCTGGGGTCGGAAACGCTCGAAACGGCGCGGATCCTGCGCGAAGGGGGGCCCAATGGCAGGTGGACGGATAATCGGATTGTCGCTCGGTCATGCGCTCGACCGAGAGATCTTCGGGAGCATTGCCGAGAAGCTCGACGAGGTCGCCCCAGAGGCGCACTTCACCACGCTCGACCTCTTGGAGTACGTCAAGCCGTCGATCAAACAGATGGTTTGGGACCGTCTCTCGTCGGTGGCGGACTACATTCCGGGCAAGGTGATCGATCTCTCGACACTGCTGGAGCCCGACCTCGAGACCCTCGTCGGCCAGCTCGCCTCGGATCGTCTCGTCGACGACCTGATGAACGAGCGGCCGGACGTGTTGCTCGGCGTGCATCCGCTGACCCAGCAGGCGATGACGGGGCTCTCGATCCGGCTGCTGCGCGATACGGCGTTGGTCACGTTGATCCCCGAGTATTGCGTCGATCACGCCTGGGTGCGCCACCGCTCGGACCTCTACCTCGTCGCCTCCGGGGCCCTGCGCGAGGCGCTCGTCGATCTCGGCGTGCCCCTGGCGCAGTCGGCGGCGGTCGGTCTGCCGTTGTCCAAGCGCTACGCCGCCGTCGAGCGAGAGCCGCTTCGTCGCGAGTTTGGCGTCGGAGAGGGCGAGCGGTTGATCCTCGTCACCTCCCGCGAGCTGGACGAGGCGTTGATGGAGAAGATGCTATTTCAGCTCAGTCTCGTCAACGCGCCCAAGCGTGTGATCGTGGCGACCGACGGCGACAAGCGCTCGGCCCAGTTCTTGCGCGACAAGGCGCCGAACTACTCGGTCAAGGCGCAGCTCTACCACAAGACCGAGAAGCTGAGCGCCCTTTACGCCGCGGCGGACGTCGTCGTCGGGCGACCTCAGGCGCTGAAAGTCGCAGAGATCCTCTCGCGAGGCGTGCCAGTCTTCTGGCTCGAGGCAGAGAGCGAGCACGATCGGGCGACGGCGGCGATTCTGGCGGCCGAGTCGGCGGGCAAGTCGGTGGACAACGCTTACACCCTCGCCGCCGAGCTCGACGCGCTCTTTCGCGATTCGACCCTCGCCGATCGCCTGCGACGCGGGGCCCTCGAGCTGGCGCGGCCCGACGCGACGCGGGAGATCGCCGCGCGGCTGGTGCGAGCGGCGACCGACGAGAAAGAGCGCCTGATCGCCCGTCGGATCGAACAGGGGCGCGGCCGATCGGTCACGAGCGAGGATGAGTTCGAAGAGATCGGCGATTTTGCCGCCAGCGACCACGCTGACACGAGCTGGACCGCTCAAGAGCGACACGAGCATCTCTCGGCGGCGATTCGACACGCCAAGACGCTCGAGCAGCGCCTGCGGGAGCAGCAGGCCTCGCTCAGCAAATGGGAGAAGCGCCTCATCCTCGCGCGGCAGCACAAGCGACCCGATCTCGTGCAGGAGGCGGACGTGCGCATCGACACGTACAAACGCACGATCGCCTTCCTCGAGTCGCAGATCGAGATCGCCCAGAAGACCCGCGAGCAGATCAAGGCCGGCCACGTCGTCGGCTCGCCCTACACCAAGAGCCCGTTGAACTGGGAGCGCTCCAAAGAGGAAGATCTCGAGCGCACCTTCCGCGGGATGGAGGTCGAGAGCGACCTCGACGCCCTCAAGCGCAAGCTCGACGGCTAGCGCAATCGTTCGAAGCACGTGGCGCCGCTCCGATGGCATGCGTTGCGTCCAGTTTGGCCGGGTGATCGATGTTCTTCAAACGCAAACCCAAGCCCGTCGCGCCGGGCGGCTTCACCGACCTGCACCTGCACCTCTTGCCAGCGGTCGATGATGGGCCGGCGGACCTGGAGCAAGCCCTTGCGCTGCACGCTGGCCTACGCACGCTCGGCTACGAGCGCTTCGTGGCGACGCCCCATCGCTATCCGCGTCGGTTTCCGCTGAGCACACCAGAGCGTGCGGCAGCGGCGTTGGACGAGCTCACGGCGGCGCTCGGGGCGGGCGATGCGGGCGAGCTGGGGATCGGCGCCGAATACATGTTCGAGCCCGAGTTGATCGCCCTCGCCGCCGAGGGGAGGCTCCGCGGGCTCAATGGCAGCCGCTACGTCCTCGTCGAGTTTCCCAAATCGCTTTCGGCGCAGCCGCTACCCGAGATGCTGTTTCGTTTGCGCACGGCGGGCGTCGTTCCCGTGCTCGCGCACCCCGAGCGCTGGACCTATCTGATGGAAGATCGGGACATCCTCGAGCGCGTCGTCGACGGACAATCTGCGCTGCTGCAGCTCGATCTACCGTCCCTCGCGGGCAAGAACGGTGGCAACGTCAAGCGGCACGCTGTAGCGCTGCTCAAAGAGGGGATGGTCGACATCGTCGCCAGCGACGCCCACTCGCCCAAGGACCTCGAGCTGGTCTACAAGGGCTTGATGGTGGCGCGCAGTCTGCTCTCCGAAAGCGATTTCATTCGACTCGCGTGCGAGACGCCGCGGGCGATCTTCGATGACGCCGCGCTGATCTGACGATCGCGCAGATTGACGCAGAGGTCGCCCAAACGAGTCATTTTCGGCTGGAAGCCAGCCAAGGGGGAAACGATGCAACGCAAGGTAGATCTCGGTTTTCGCGGAGCCTTGGTTCTGCTGTTCGTGCTCGGCAGCGGACTGGCCGTGTTGGCGCACTCGAGCGCGGAGAACGTGATTTCGCGCTTCGATTCGGCGCTGACGATGGGCAAGGTGGGTCGTAGCTGCACCTTCAAGGGCAAGCGGCTCTGGGGCAAGGTACAGGTGGTGACGAGCTTCCCGGACTTTCGCGTAAAGGTGACCAATTCCTTCCCCGATCTGAAGGTCAAGCGCGTCACGAGCTTCGCCGACAAGTGCGGGCTCTGGCATTACGTGACGAGCTTCCCCGACTTCAAGATTCAGTTCGTCACCTCGTTCCCCGACTTTACGATTCAATACGTCACCTCGTTTCCCGGCGTGCCATGAGACGCACGTCGGCGCTCCGGACCGCGACGCTCCTGTTGCTGTCGCCTGCGTCGGTCCGCGGCGGCGCTCGAGCTGAGTGATACCGCGGTCCAAAGCGACCAGTCCGAGGGCAGCGATACGAAACAGGGCGATCAGACGGCGCCCAACGACCCGGGCGATCGTGTCGATCACAGCGACGTCGACCCCCTTGACGATACGGCGCCGTACCTCGACACGGTCGACTCGCCGTGTCCGGGTCCACACTGCGTACAGAGCGCCAGCACGACCTTCGAGTCGGTGGCGGGGGCGACAATCGTCTAGGTCGTCGCCGACTGCTCCTTCTGCGACGTTAGGTTCAGCGAGAGCTCGTCGTGGACGCTCGTACGCTTTCGGCACGACGGTGGCGCGATCGTCTGGTCGCTGAGGAACCTCGCCGATTCGTCGGTCTGCCTCACGATCGAGTCGAGCTTCGTGGCGCCGATTCCGCCCTGACCGCCCGGCTCTCGTGTGCCGCAGCGCCGTCGTTCGTCACGCGGGCGAGCTGCTCGAGGTGCGGCGGCGGTCGAGGTACAGCCCGACGCCGATCGCGATGCTGGCGACGAGTGAGAGCCAGGCGATCAGCTCCCCGAGAGAGGCATAGAGGGGGCGACGGGCAGCGCGGTCGAGGTCGATGTCGACGAGGATCGTCGACGCGCTGTTGAGACGGCTCGAAGCGACGAGCCGGCCGAAGCGATCGACGACAGCGGAGATCCCCGTGTTCGCTGAGCGGAGCAGCGGAACGCCGAGCTCGACGCTGCGCATCTGTTGGAGCAGCAGATGAAATCGCGGCTCGGGCGTGTCGCCGAACCACTCGTCGCTCGTCAGGTTGATCAACAGTCGCGTCAATTCCGTCGAGCTGGTTCGCATCACGCGCGGCAGGATCGCCTCGTAGCAGATCGAGAGCGACGCTTCGCGGCCGCCGATCCGAAGGCGCGGCGAGCGAGTCCCCTCGACCAGATCGCGACCGAGGGGCAGCGGACCGAAGATCCCTTCGAGCGTGCGGCGACCGGGTATCGTCTCACCGAACTCGAGGAGGACGCGCTTGTCGTAGAGCTGTTCGCGCCCACCTGGCCCCGACAGGACGATCGCGCTGTTGTAGTGGCCCGTTTTGTCTCGGCGAAGAGAACCGAGGACGAGCGTCACCGTTCCCAGAGCTCGCACGGTGGCGCGCAACCGCGCGCTGAAGCGCTTCGAGTAGGTGCAGTAGTCTTCTTCCATGTCGACGCAGGGGGCGCCGTCACTCTGATAGTGGAAGGGGAAGACGCCCTCGGGAAAGATTACGATGCTCGCGCCGCGTTGCACCGCCGCTCGTGCGAAGGCGACGAGCTGCTCGAAGATCGCCGTGCGGCGCTTGCGCGAGACCGCCTTCCACCAATCTTCGATGATGTTCGGCTGCACGACGGCGAATCGGATCGCGGGAGCGACCGGCTTCAAGCTCGCCTCGGGCCCTACTAAACGCAGCGCCGCTCGTTCGGCGTCGGTTTCGGCGTTGAGGCGAACGAGTCCGAAGACGGAGTTGGCGATGATCACGACGCCCAGCACGATCGCGAGGGGGACGCCGAGCGCAGGCAGCCGCCGCCCGCTCTCGGTTCGATCGGGCGCGGCGGCCGGCGCCAGCATCAACCACGGGGCGCGGCGACCGAAGAGCGCCAGAGCGATCGTGAGGAGAGTGGCGTTCCACCAGACGACGAGCAGGGAGAGCCACGAGACACCGAGGAGCGACGCGCTCTGTACGGCGAAAAGCCAAGAGTGAAGCGCATTTCCGGCGAACCAGGGAAAAATTCGGGGCGAAAAATATTCGATCGCGACCCAGATCGCGGCGGCGGCCAGCGGCCAGAGGGGCGAGCGTTGGAGCGTGCGGCTCCCCGCAACGACGGCGAACAATCCGAGCTCGAGGCCGTAAAATGCCGCATGGACGGCGGTCAAGACGTAGCCCAGCCACCCCGGGAGATGGGCCACGGCGGCCCCCGCCGGACCGACCCAGTACGTCTTGGCCAACTCGAGGCCGAGGCCGCAGATCCAGCCGAGCCACAAGCGACGCCTTGGCCCTAGCCCACGTGTGACCCAGAGCACGGGCACGAAGAGGACGAGCACCGCCTCCGGGCGAAGCCAGGGAGCGAAGGCGAGAGCTGTCAAGAGCGCGGTGGTCAGCGTTGCGACGAGGGCGGGCACGAGACGCGTAGCGGGCGCGGCGATATCGCGGACGTCGTGGCGGGGCGCCGGTTGCTGCTCGCGCCTGGGCTCCTGCTCAGGCCTGGGTTCGAGAGGGCCGGTCTGTGGTTCATCGCTCATCCCGGCCATCATAGGGAAACGACGCCGAATTTCAACCGCGAAACCGCATGGAGGGCTGCGAGCGAGGTCCGTCGCCCTCAACGGGGGCAAACAGCACGAAGAGCCCGAGTCCGAGGGCCGCGCCCAAAACCGGCGAGGCGCCAAACCCGAGGATCGGGACCGGAAATGCGCCCACGCACGAGGCGCCGACCACCGCGGCAAAATAGGCCGACATCGCGCGCGCCCAGGCCCGCGGTGAGAGGTCGACGCGGGACGCGCGGGCCCAGGCCCGCGGTGAGAGGTCGACGCGGGATGCCGCCGGGTCGGGGGCTGTCGTCGATTCCCCGCCGCTCGATTCGTTCTCGGGCGCGAGCAGTGGCGCCGCTGCGTCCCGTCCCCAAAGGATCGAGGGTGCGAAGACGAGCCAGGCGAGGGCCGCGGCGCCCAGCGCGGCCCAGAGCGGAGCGTCACGCCAGGCGGAGCGGAGGACCTCTTCGCTGAAGCGGGCAGCCGTCAGCGGGTCGGGCCGGAGCCAGGTGACGAGCGCCAGCGCCACGAGCAGAGCGCCGAGGCCCAGCTCGTTCGCGCGCTGGCCGGTCCGGCCGTTCGGCGCCAGAGCGGCGATCCAACCGATGGCGAGGGCGCTCGCCTGCGCGGCATCGGGTTGGGCGAGGTGGATCGCTTGGGTGCCGACGAGGAGCAAGACCGCGGCGAGCGTTCGCCCGGCGCTGCGCAGGTGAAGTCCGCCTGCGAGGATCAGAGGCGCCAGCCATGCAGCCGCGTGCAGACGAACGGCGCCCAGTCCGAGCCAGCGATGGACACCTTCGGCGCCGGGGAGGGCGAGGGTCGTCGCGATCGCGATCGACGCGACGAAGGCGAGCGCGGGCAGTCGGCGGCGCAGAAGCTCAGCGCGAGCGGCGAGGGCGGCGGCCAACACGACCCCGAGCGCAGCGGCCGCGATATTGACGAGCACGAGTGACATCGGCGCTCCGAGCCGA
>JAGQJP010000845.1 GCA_020430585.1 Myxococcales bacterium
AGGTCGTACCGAACACTGACCTCGCGCGGCCCGGGCAGAAGCTGAGCGCGACGATCGCCGCCAGCTACTACTTTGGCGGTCCCGTCGTCAGCGGCGAAGTGAGCTACTCGGTCTACCGCACGGTCTACTACCACTCCTTCGTGCCGGCCGGTCGCTACGACTGGCTCTACGGCAAGGGCTACGGGATCATCTACGAGCGGCCCTACGTCGGTCGCGGCGAGCTCGTCGCCTCGGGCAAGGGGGTGACCAACGATCGCGGTGAGCTGCGGATCAGCCTGCCGAGCGCCAAAAAGGGGAAGAAATACGACTGGAAATATACGATTCAAGCGACGGTACGCGACCTGTCGCGGCGCACGATTCAAGGCACGGGGGCGATCAAGGTGACCCGCGCGCCGTTCTTCGTCTACGTCTTTCCGAATCGGGGCTTCTACGCTCCCAACGACGAGGTGACCCTGGCGCTCCAGGCGTTGACGGCGAACGATGCGCCGATCGCGGCCTCGGGCACGCTGACGCTGGAGCTCGCCCACTTCGAGGTCGGCAAGGCGCCGACGTTCGAGACCTTGCAACGCCTGCCCCTTTCGACCAACCGAGACGGCGAAGGCGAGCTGCGCTTCGCGATCGCCCGTTCCGGGAGCTATCGCCTCAGCGTCGAGCTGCGGACGAAGGACGGTGGCATCGCCAAACGCCAGAGCTGGCTCTACGTCGTCGCCGAACGGTTCTCCCAGGCGAGCTTCCGCTTCGACAAGCTGCGGATCCGTTCGCGCAAGCGCACCTACCGCCGGGGCGAGAGCATCGATCTGCTGATCACCAGCCCCGTCGCCAATGCGACCGTCTGGTTCTCGATCAGCGGAGGGGACGAGCTGTTGCAGCAGCGCGTGTTGACGCTCAAGGGAACTGCGGCGCGCGTGCGATTTTTGGCGAGCGAAGGGCTCTCGCCCAACTTCCAAGCGAACGTCGCGATGGTCAACGGCTTCAAGGTCTATCTCGTGCAGCGGATGCTCTACGTGCCACCCGCCGAGAAGATTCTCGATGTCGAGCTGACAGCAGACAAGAGGAGCTACAAGCCGGGCGAGAAGGGCCGCTTCCGAATCCGCGTGCGCGACGAGAAGGGGCGCCCGGTCGAGACAGAGTTGAGTCTGGCGGTCTTCGATGCGTCGCTGCTCTACATTCAGCGCGAGACCGCGGGGGACATCCGCTCCTACTTCTACGGAAAGCGGCGCTATATCTCGGTGCGGCAATATCATTCGGAGCAGTTCTACTCCTCGACGGTGAGCCACAGCGACTATCCGTCGTTGCGCTACAAGAGCGGTGGATTGCCCGCCGTGCAGCGCTACTACAATTGGTACTTCCGCTACTCTGGCTACCACCGCTCCTACGACTTCAAGACGCGTTTCGGGCACGACGCCCTCGAGAACCTGACGCTCGCCGAGATGCCGACCGTCACGACGGACGTCACCACGAAGCTGCCGAGCAGTCTGCAACCGAGGCTCGTGCCGCTCGGCGGCTCGGTCAACCTCCCCCATCGCGGGCCCGGATTGGCGCCGCGGACGACGGCCAAAGGGCTCCGCACGGCGTTCGCCGACACCGCGCTCTGGCTGCCGACGATCAAGACCGATGCCCAGGGCATCGCCAAGGTGACCCTGACTTATCCCGAGAATCTGACGAGCTGGGCGGTCCGTGCTCTCGCCGTCGATCCGTCGACCCGCGTTGGGCGGGCGAAGCTGCGCGTCGTCACCACCAAACGGCTGGTGGCGCGGCTCGAGACGCCGCGTTTCCTCGTCGAGGGTGACCGCGTGACCTTCGCCGCCGTCGTACACAACAAGACCGCCAAACCGATGACCGTCACGCTCAATCTGACGATGCCCGCGATGCTGTTGAAGGCCGAGGGGACGCTGAGCCGCTCCCTCGTCCTGCCGCCCCACGCCGAAAAGCGGCTCGACTTTCGGGCGACGGTGCTCAAGCGCGGCAAGGCCGAGCTAACCCTGCACGCCACGGGCGGCGGCGAAGAGGATGGGCTGAAGCTCGAGCTGCCGATCGCCGCCTATGGTGCCGACACGATGGTTACTCGCAGCGGGGTCTTGCGTAAGGCCGGCCGCCTGCACCTCGCCTTCCAGGTGCCCGGGCAGCGGCGCCGCGAGACCACGGCCTTGACGCTGGTCCTCGAGCCGAGCATGGGCGGCGTGTTGCTCAGCGCGCTGCCGTATCTGATCGACTATCCCTACGGCTGCGTCGAGCAGACGATGAGCCGCTTTCTGCCCGCGGCGCTCGTCGCCCGCACGCTGAAGAAGCTCGGGATCCGACTCGACCGTATCCCGGCGCTCAAAGAGAAGGCGAGCCTCCGGCACCCCCTCGGCCGCGCCCACGCCTGGTGGAAGGCACCCGTCTTCGACGACGCGCGGCTCGCCAGCGTCGTGCACAGCGGCCTCGCGCGGCTCTATCGGATGCAGCACAGCGACGGTGGTTGGGGGTGGTGGAGCGGCGGAACATCCGACCCGATGATGAGCGCCTACGTCGTGATGGGCCTCGCGGAGGCGAAGCGGGCGGGTCACGAGGTGCGAAAGACCGTCCTGACCCGCGGATTCAGCTATCTAGCCAGCGAGCTCGAGCGGCTCAAAGCCGGACCGCTGCGGGTCTACCTCGGTTACGTTCTCAGCCTCGACAAGCGTCTCAAACGCGGCGCCCTCGACGAGAGCTTCGCCAAGCGCGACGCCCTCTCGCCGTATGTTCGGGCGCTCCTGGCCCTCGCCTTGCAGCAATCCGGCTCGACCGCGAAGGCGCAGCTCGTCACCGACAACCTGATCGACGGCGCCTGGATCGATAAGACGAATGGCACGGCGAGCTTCAAACCCGTGCGCAGCGGATATTGGTGGTGGTACAACGAGCGCGTCGAGACCGTCGCCTGGGCTCTGCGCGCGGTGATGGCGATTCGCCCGCAGCACGCCCTGCGCCACGCCTTCGCCAAGTGGTTGGTGCTCAATCGCCAGGGGAACCGCTGGAGCCACACTCGCTCGACGGCGATGGCGATCTACGCCCTGACGCGCTATCTCGCCAGCGCAGGCGAGCTCTCACCGAGCTACCGCGCGATCGTCAAGATCAACGGCAAGTCGGTCAAAGAGCTGCGGGTCACCTCGCAGAACGTCCTCACCGTCGACGGCGCTCTGCTTCGGAGTGGCGCGGCGATCGCCGATGGCCCGCTGACGATCGACGTCGAGCTGGTCGGCAAAGGTACGCTCTACGCCAGCGCCTTTTTGCGCTACTTCTCGAAGGAGCGACGGATTCCGGCCCAGGGGAACGAGCTCTTCGTCAAACGCCAATATTTCAAGCTCGTGCCGCAGACGACGACGCGAGAGACCTGGCGCGGCACGATCAAGGTGCGTAGCTACAAGCGTCTGCCGTTGACGGAGAACGCCACGCTCGATCCCGGCGATCTGGTGGAGGTCCAGCTCACCGTCGACGTCAAGAACGACTACAGCTACCTCGTCTTCGAGGACTACAAGCCGGCTGGCCTCGAAGCGGTCGATCTGAAGAGCGGCTACCGCTTCCAGCATGGCCTCAGCTATCAGCTCGAGCTTCGAGATCGCAAAGCCGCCTTCTTCGTTCGCCGGCTGGCCCAGGGAATGCAAGTTCTGAGCTATCGGCTGCGCGCCTCTGTCCCCGGCACCTTCAACGCGATGCCCCACCAGAGCCACGCGATGTACGCCCCGCGAATCCGCGCCAACTCGACGAATCTCCGCCTCCGCGTCACCGAGCGCTAGTCACGACGTTTCGCCCTCGCGGGTCGCGTGCTCATGCCGGCTTGGTCGCCGGCTCGACGTCGGCGCTCGCCGGCTCGATCCTCGGGAGCTGCTAGCTCGACTCGTTGATCGCCATGTCGCGGCCGAGCTCTTTGGCGTGGTAGAGCCGTCGATCGCTGACGCTGAAGAGGGTATCGATGTCGCGGCCGTCCTCGGGATAGCCGGCGACGCCGATCGAGAGGGTGATCGAGAGCCGCTCGCGCGCCAGCTTCAGCAATCGCTCGGCGACGCTCATCGCGCTCTCGCGGTTCGCGCTCGGCAGAAGCGCCACGAACTCGTCTCCGCCCCAGCGGCAGAGCAGGTCGTTCTCCCGCAGCAGCGAGCCGATCAGGCGGCAGGCGGCGCGCAGGATGCGGTCGCCCTCGAGGTGGCCGAGGCGATCGTTGACGCGCTTGAACTGATCGATGTCGATCAACAGCAGCGCCATCGTCTGGTTCGGCGCCAGGGCGGCGAGGTGCTCGGCGGCGAGTCGGTCGAACTCGCGGCGGTTGAGGGCCCCCGTCAGCGGGTCGCGCCGCGCGAGGTCCCGCTCGCGGGCGAGGAGCTCGAAGTTCTCCCAGATCAGCGCCGTCTGGTCGATGAAGAAGCGCAACTGCGTGAGCCGCAGCTCGTCGATCGGCCGGCGGCCATAGCGATTGTCGGCGAAGAGCAGCCCCAAGAGTCGCTGGTGCGCCCGGATCGGGGCGAGGACGAACTCTCCTGACGTACCGAGCCCCGAGAGGTGCGGGTTGTCGATCGTCGCCTGGACGAAGCGCGTCGGCTCGCGGATGGCGAGGGCGCGCAGGAGCTCGTCGTCGGCTTGGGCGAGGGGGATGCGGATCGTCTCGACCCGGGCCTGAAAGGCGCTCTGTGAGAGGCTCTCGGGGTCGAAGGATTCGATCAGGTCGACGATGCTGCGGCTCTCCACCTCGACGCCTTCCCAGATGCGATGCGCTTCCTCTTCCGAATCGGGGCCGATCGCTGCCATCCCGTCGAGCGTCGCGGTCTCGGCGTCGTAGCGAAAGAGCGCCGCGCGGTGAAAGCCGAGGCAGTAGCCCGCGGTGATCCCGCCGAGCATCACGTAGAGCGCGTGTTTGAGGTCGTAGCGGCTCAGCATGTGCGTCGTGATTAGCTGCAGCGTGGTCGTCGTCGAGCCGACCATCGCGACGCGGCGCATCAGCTGGCCGAGCTCGTCATGGGTCAGCAGCGCGACGAGCAGCCGATCGGCGACGGATTCGAGCGTCGGCCCGAGCTCGCCGTCGACGAACGTGACCTGCGCTTCGCCGTGCCGGGCCTCGAGGCGACAGCCCGCGTCCTCTCCGACGTGGAGCTCGAGGGTCAGCCGCTCGAGCAGATCGCCGAGCTTGACCAGCTCGGGGATCGGGTCGGGCCAGGGGCCGTGGCCGCCGACGGTCAGGGTCAGGTGGAGCTCGTCGGGTACGTTCGAGAGGAGCGCGCGCAACGCTGGGCTCACGTGGGCCGTGGAGGCGGCGCGCCGCAGCGCGTTGGGTATCGACATGAGCTAACGCTACCGCCCTTGGGCCGCCTTGTCAATCGATCGACCGCCGACCGGCAGCAGGACGGATCTCCGAGGCGTGCCGAGCACGCCCGAACCAGCCGTGGCGAGCGCGCCGCGCCTAGGGCTGGCGTCCGTCGTGGACGCGAAACCAGCGATGGTTGAATTCGCGCAGGTGGATCAGCTCGCGATCGGTCGCGGCCTGCCATTGGCGACGGCCAGCGATCCAGGCGAGGGTGTGGTAGTGCACGTCGATCAGATAGTAGCGGTTGTCGCCGCGCCGTTTCACTCCGGCCAGCTCGACGCGGCAGGCCGGGGCCTTCTGCCCAATCTTCAACGAACTCGTCGTCGCAGGGAGATTCCGTAGATCGTTGGACGCGATGAGGCGCATCCACTGCAGCCGTTTCAGAGATTGGTACTGGTTCGCCGAACAGAGGGAGAGGCCGATCTGCCGCGCCAGGGCCTCGGCGTCCGAGTGTGTCTTACGGGCACACCCAGCGCTCGAGCTGATGACGAGGGCCAACACGAGCCATGCGAACGTGTGGCGCATCGGAGCCTCCCTTGAGGATTGTCGGTTTCGATTCGTGTCGCGTCTAGATGCCGTACCTCGAACTCGTCGTCGTCTGCCCGCAAACCAGGCTCGGCCATCCCCCAACGGCCGCCGCCCCTCCGGTCCAGCCCAACTCCCTCGAGGCGAGAGAAGGGGGGAGGACGCGAGAAGGCCGGGCTACCTCCCCGCGTCCCCGGAGGATCTAATCCGCTTGCTTGCGGAGAAAGGTCGGAATATCGTACTCTTTCTCTTCCTGCGAGACGTAACCGGTAACCGTCGAGTAGTCTCTGGGCGGACTCGCCGGCCGATCGTGGAGCGCCGAGTTGGCTCGCTCGCTGTACGAATTGTACGACGACGGACGCGGCTGCGGCTGCGTTTGATAGCGCGATGGCGACTCGCGCATCTCCGATCGGCTCGGCGGCGCGTGCACCACCCGGCGCGGCGAGCGGTCACGCTCCCGATCGCGCACGTAGTACTGCTGATTGCGCAGCTGCGACATCGACTCGCCCCGCTGGTCGTCCTGGTTGTAGCCGAAGCCCGTGGCGATCACCGTGATCTTGACCTGGTCGCCCATGTTGTGGTCGATCACCGAGCCGAAGATAATGTTCGCGTCTTCGTGCGCCGCCTCTTGGATCAGGCAGGAGGCCTCGTTGACCTCGAAGAGCGTCAGGTCGGGGCCACCCGTGATGTTGATCAGGATCCCCGTCGCCCCGTCGATCGCCACGTCCTCCAGCAGCGGGCTCGAGATCGCCTGCTGCGCCGCCTCCATCGCTCGCTTCTCGCCGGTCGCCACCCCCGTCCCCATCAGGGAGAGGCCGCGGCCGCTCATGATCGTCTTGACGTCGGCGAAGTCGACGTTGATCAAGCCGGGGATCACGATCAGGTCGCTGATCCCCTTGACCGCGTTGAAGAGCACCTCGTCGGCCTTCTTGAAGCTGTCGATCATCGAGCAGTTCTCGGTGGCGATCGCCAACAACCGCTGATTCGGGATCACGATCAGCGTGTCGACCTCTTCCTTGAGGGCGGCGATCCCCTCTTCGGCCTGGCGTCGGCGCTTCTTGCCCTCGAAGACGAACGGTTTGGTCACCACGCCGACGGTCAACGCGCCGACGTCGCGGGCGATGCGCGAGATGATCGGCGCCGCTCCCGTCCCCGTTCCGCCACCCATCCCGGCGGTGACGAAGACCATGTCCGCTCCGTCGAGCATCTCGGCGATCCGCCCCTGGTCTTCGATCGCCGCATTGCGACCGACGTCTGGGTTGGCGCCAGCGCCGAGGCCCTTGGTCAGGTTGCCGCCCATCTGCACCTTGTATGGCGCGAGATTCGACGCGAGGGCCTGCGCGTCGGTGTTCGCCGCAATGAAGTCGACCCCTTCCAAGCAGTAGTCGATCATCGTGTTGAGAGCGTTCCCGCCGCCGCCCCCGACGCCGATCACTTTGATCTTCGCGGATTGTTCCAAAGCATCGTCGAATTCGATCATAATCCTATCTCCCCAAGGCTCTCTGCCCGTGTGATGTCCCCTCTCAGAAAATCTCCCCTAGCCACTCGCGCATTCGCGACTTGACGGTCTTGAACCGCCCGTCACCGCTGGTCGCGCGGACCAATCCTTCGCTCTGCGAGTTCGCCCCGTAGAGCACGAGCCCCACCGCCGTCGAGAACTTCGGGCTGCGCACGACGTCGACCAGCCCGCCGACGTCTTGCGGCAAACCGCTGCGAACGGGCATGCCGAGCACCTCTTCGGCGAGGTCCTGCATCCCCTCCATCGTCGTCGTGCCACCCGTGATCACGACGCCCGAAGCGAGCAGCTCGGCGTAGCCCGACGCCTGCAGCTCGCGACGCACCAAGGAGAAGATCTCCTCGACCCGCGGTTCGATGATCTCGCCGAGGATCTGGCGCGAGAGCACCCGCGGCTGCCGCCCGCCGACCGACGGAACCTCGATCACCTCGTCGGCGCCGATCATCCGCGTCATCGCGCAGCCGTACTTCTGCTTGATCCGCTCCGCCTCCGCCATCGGCGTGCGCAGGCCGACGGCGATGTCGTTGGTCAGGTGGTTGCCCCCGAGGCTCAAGACCGAGGTCTGGACGATCGCCCCGTCGGCAAGGATCGCGATGTCCGTCGTACCGCCGCCGATGTCGACGATCGCGACGCCGAGCTCTTTCTCGTCCTCCGAGAGGACCGCATATGACGACGCCAGCTGCTCGAGAACGATGTCTTCGACGTGCAACCCCGTCCGGTTGCAGCACTTGACGATGTTCTGCGCGCTGGTCACACTGCCCGTCACGATGTGAACCCGCGCCTCGAGCCGAACGCCACTCATCCCCAGCGGTTCGCGCACGCCATCCTGCTCGTCGATGATGTACTCTTGGGGCAGGACGTGGAGCACTTCGCGGTCCAGCGGCATCGGCACCGCCTTCGCCGCGTCGATCACTCGCGCCAGATCAGCCTCGCCGACCTCCTTGTCCTTCACGGCGACGATCCCGTGGCTGTTGAAGCCCTGGATGTGCGACCCCGCGATCCCGGCGTAGACCGAGGTGATCTCGCAGCCCGCCATCAGCTCCGCCTCTTCGACGGCCTTGCGGATCGCGTGCACGGTGCTGTCGATGTTCACCACCACGCCTTTGCGCAGGCCCTTCGAGGGGTGTGTGCCGATGCCGATGATGTCGATCCCCCCCTCTTTGCGCTCCCCGACAATACAGCAGATCTTTGTCGTGCCGATATCGAGGCCAACAATGATTCCGTCGTGTTTCGCCATATGTCCTCTCCTCCAGTCCCCCCCCGGTATCACGGGAGAATTCCCTTGTATGTCTCGAGCAAGTTCTTGGTTTTATTCTTCTTCTTTACGACCGGCGGCGTCTGTTTACCTCGCTTGGCCGGCTTCTTCTGCGACCCGAGGGTCGGCTCTTCAGGCGTCGGCGTCTTGCCGGGATCGTTCGTCCGTTTCTTCGCCGTCAACCGCGAGAGCGTGCGCTTTCGTCGTCGCCGTCGTCGTTTGCGGTGCCGTTTGCGCAGCGTCGATCGCTTCGTCGGACGCTTCAGCTCGGGCGTCAGCACGTCGACGTTCTGCGGCTCGAGGGTCTCGCGCGGGTCGCCCTTGGGTCGCTGGAGCTCGCTCTTCATCCCGCTGTAGCGGACGAGCACCCGCTCCGGGTGGCGGCGATTGTTGAGGAACACCGCTCGCAGCTTGCGCTTCTTCTTTCGAAGCACGGGGTACATCGCCCGCAGCCGCGCCAGCTTCTTCTCGAGCTCTCGGCGCCCGAGGCGGATCACCACGCCGTCATCGGTGACGAAGCTGAAACCGAGGAGACGGTGGATATTGATCTCCGAGAGGGCGATCCAGGTGCCGAGCTTTTTCTGTAGGAAGATCCGGTGCAGGTGCAGCGCCTCTTTCACCTCTTTGCGCGCGAGAAGACGCGCGGTCTCGTCCTTGAAGTCCTTGCGGCTGAAGCCGGTGATGATCGGCAGATTGTAGTCGTCCGCCGGCTCGACCTCTTTGAACACCTCGCCGTACTGGTCGACGAGATAGAGCCGACCGAGGGAGATGTAGGCCGCCGGGCGCCGCTCTTCGATCGAGACGATCAGCCGGTCGGGCAAACGCTTCTTGACCTTCGCCGTGCGGATCCAGGGGTGCTCGTGGAGCGCGGCGACGAGGCGGTTCGGGTCGACGGAGAGGATGTTCGGCTTCGGCGTCGCGTCCAGACGCAGGTAGCGCTGGATCTGCTCGCTCGTCAGCTGATGGCCCCCCTTGAGCTCGAGGGTGCGGATCGCGAAGTAGGGCGAGGTCCGCATGTAGGAGTAGACCTGGTAGCCGGCAAAGGGAATCGCCGCGCCGAGCGCGAGGTAGAGCAGCGTCCAGGCGATCGTCCTCGAGTTGCGCGTGACCGCGACGAAGCGCTCTTTGGCGATGGCGAAGAAACGGCTCTCGCGGGTGCGCTTGAGCTGCGCCGAGGCTTGCTTGTTGCGCTGGCGCTTGGCCACTTTCTGCTGTTGTTTCGGTATCACGACGCTCCTCCCCCCCGGGAATACGAGGTGTCGTTGGTGGTTTCTCGGATCGAATCGATCTCGTCGGCCGTCCAGTCGCCGAGCAGTCGCAGCTCCGTGTGGAGAACGACGCCGAAGCGTTCGCGCACGCTGTTTCGAGCGAGCTGGATCAGCGCGAGGACGTCGGTGGCCGTCGCCGCGCCGCGATTGAGGATCCAGTTCGCGTGCTGTTCGGCGATCTCGGCGCCGCCAACCCGCGCGCCTTTGAGCCCGCACGCCTCGATCAGGCGCCCCGCCGCGTCTCCGGGCGGGTTGCTGAAGACCGAGCCGCAGTTGTGAAACTGCAGGGGCTGGGTCGCCTTGCGAAACTCGAGGAAGCGCTCGACCTCGTCGCGCAGCGCGTCGACTGGGCCACGGGTGGTATTGAAGCGCGCCGAGAGCACGAGCTCGTCGGCACCGATCGACGAGGTTCGGTAGGCGAAACGCATCGCCTCGCGATCGCGCACCTCGACGAGCCCGTCTCGATGCAGCAGCTCGCAATCGAGGAAGGAGTCTTTCATCTCACCGAGCTTCGAGCCGGCGTTCATCATCACCGCGCCGCCGACGGTGCCCGGAATGCCAGCGCAGCTCTGCAGGCCGCAGAGACCGTGATCGAAGCCATAGCGCAAGAGCTTGCCGAGCTTGACCGCCGCCCCGGCGCGAACGATGGCACGCGCGTCCAGGACCTCGTGGTCGATCTCGCAAAACGCGCCACCGAGGCGCACGACGCAGCCAGTGAAGCCGCGATCGGAGACGAGCACGTTCGAGCCAGCGCCGAGATAGATGAGCGCGATCCCCTCGGTGCCGCAGTGGCGTACGAGCGCTCGCAGATCCTCTCGCCCGTCGACGCGGGCGAACCAGCGCGCAGGCCCGCCCACCGCCAATGTCGTGTGGCGGCTCAGCGGTTCGTTTTCGCTCACGAAGGAGCGAAAGGCTGGTGGGATCGTCGTCACGCGAGCAACTCCAGGCATCCGTCGACGATCGCATCGACGGCTTTCGGTTTTCCCAACTCTCGGGCCTTCGCCCCCATCTCGGCGAGATCTTTGCCGGGCCAGAGCAGGTCGCGCAGCGTGTCGGCGACGCGCGCGACGTCGAAATCGGGTTGCGCGACCATCAGCGCGGCGCCCGCAGCCACCATTGCCGCCGCGTTCTTGGTCTGGTGATCGTCGGCGGCGTGGGGAAACGGCACAAAGAGCGCCGGACGCCCGGCGACGGTGAGCTCCGAGATCGTCAGGGCGCCCGCGCGGCAGATCACGAAGTCCGCGTCGTCATATGCCGCGGGCATGTCATCGATGAACTCGTCGACCGTCGCCTCGAGATCGAGGGCGCGATAGCGTTCGCGCACCATCTCGGCCTTCCCTCTCCCGGCCTGATGCCGCACCGTCAGCGCCTTGTCCGCTGCCGTCCGGCGCAGCGCGTCGACGAGCGCGGGCAGCGTCTCGTTCAGGAACTGCGCCCCCTGCGAGCCTCCGAGGACGAGCAGCTTCCGCGTCTGGTCGCTGCCG
>JAGQJP010000846.1 GCA_020430585.1 Myxococcales bacterium
ATCGGCTGCGCATCCTGTACTGCGGCCGGCTGATCCCGTTGAAGGGCGTCGACTTCCTGATCCGTGCCCTGGCGGGCTGGTCGGCGACGACCGACTTCCTGCTCGACGTGGTCGGTGACGGCCCCGAACGCGCGCGAGCGGAACGGCGACTCGTCGAGCTCGGCCTCGAGCAGCATGTCCACTTTGCGGGAAATCGTCGCGACGTCGCCGATCTGCTGCGCTGTAGCGACCTGATGCTCCTACCGAGCGAGATCGAGAGCTTCGGCCTGGCGGCCCTCGAGGCGATGAGCTGCGGCGTACCCGTCATCGCCGCTCAGGTCGGGGGCCTCGAGGAGCTGATTCAGCACGGCACCAACGGCTTCCTCGCTCCCTCGGGAATGATCGACGAGATGGCGCGCTTCGTGCTCGAGCTCCTCGACGACGATCAGCGACGCGAGTCGTTCCGCCGAGCGGCGCGCGAGACCGCCCAGACGCGCTGGCGCGCCGACCCGATCATCGACCTGTACGACGCCTGTTACCAGCGAACCTTGGCCCTCGGACGATAGGCCGAGTGGAGATTGGAGAGATCGAATGAGACGCACGAGCCGATCCACGCTCGAAACGAGCGCCGCGCGCATCACCCTCGCCGCTCTGCTAGCGCTCGGCGGTATCATGTTGCCCGCGACGAGCTTCGCCCGCGCGCGAATTCTGCACGACGCGGCGCATCTACGGCACGCCCTCGAGAAGATGCTCGTCGTCGGGCGCGTGCTCTACATCGCCGCTCACCCCGACGACGAAAACACGGCGCTGCTGACCTATCTCGCGGGCGAGCGCAAGGTGGACGCCGCATATCTCTCGGTGACGCGCGGGGACGGTGGACAAAATCTGATCGGCACCGAGATCGCCACTCTCCTCGGTGTGATACGCACGCACGAGCTCCTCGAGGCACGCAAGCTCGATGGCGCGTGGCAATTCTTCACGCGCGCCAAAGACTTCGGCTACTCGAAGTCACCCGACGAGACGCTGCGGATCTGGGGTAAAGAGGCGGTCCTCGGCGACATGGTCTGGGTCATTCGCCGCTTTCGACCGGACGTGATCGTGACGCGCTTTCCCGAGAAGGGCAAGAGTCACGGCCACCACATCGCGTCCGCGCGGCTGGCCCACGAGGCATTCATCGCCGCCGCAAACCCGAAGCGCTTCCCCGAGCAGCTGCGCCACGTGAAGCCCTGGCGCGCCACGCGGCTGGTACACAACGTCTCGCAGTGGATGTTGCGCCGACGCGGTCTGCTCGCCGATCGCTCGTACCTCTCGCGCTTCCTGCGCCTCGACGTCGGTGGCTACAACCCGCTCTTCGGCCTCTCCTACGGGGAGATCGCCGCACGGAGTCGCAGCATGCACAAGAGCCAGGGGTTCGGCGTGATCGCCCGCCTCGGCCCGACGATCGAGTATTTTCAACCGATCGCCGGCACGGCGCCGACGCGGGACATCCTCGACGGCGTCGAGCTCGGCTGGCGCCGCTTTCGTGGCGGTGACGTCGTCGCGCGCAAGCTCCGCACCGCGCTCAGCGGTTTTCGCGTCGAGGATCCCGCGGCCTCGATTCCCGCGCTCGTCGAAGCCCTGCGCGCGATGCGCGGGCTGCGGAAAGAGCCGCGGATCGCCGACAAGATCCGAGACCTCGAGGAGCTGATCGTCGCCTGCGCTGGGCTGGTTCTCGACGTGCGCGCGAAGGTCGCCAGCGTCGTGCCCGGCGGCACGCTCGACGTCACAATCACGGCGATCAACCGGACCCAGGCGAAGATCCGCCTCGAATCGGTGCTGCTCCCTGGCTCGCCGCTCCTGCCGATCGCGACGGCGTTGCTCCAGAGAAGCGCGTTTCACCGCTCGGGACGCCTCACCGTCGCCGCGAACGCCGTGATTTCAGCGCCCTCGTGGCTTCGTCGCGAGGGGCTGCCCGGGCGCTATCGCGTGCCCGACCCGACGCGCGCCGAGCAGCCGATCGATCGTGCGCCGCTGCGCGCCCTCTTCTCGCTTCGGATCGCGGGCGAGAGCTTTTCGATCGAGCGCCCCGTGCGCCACGTCTGGAGCGACCGCGTCCGCGGCGAGCTCTCGCGTCACGTCGAGATCACACCGCCGATCTCGGTGACGCCCATCGGCGACGTGCTGATGCTACCCAACGGCGAGACCCGGGAGTTGGTGCTCCAACTCCGCGCGATGGTGGCGGGTGCGCGCGGCCGACTGACGCTGCGCCTGCCCAAGGGGTGGCGCGCCACACCGCAGGCGTTTGGTGCTGCATTCAAGCGCGTTGGCGACGTGCAGCGCTTTCGATTCCGGATCCAGCCGCCTTCGACTCGACTTGGCGTCGCTCGCGTCGTCCCCGTCATCAGCGATGCGGGGCGTGACTATTCATGGCGCGAGCACACGCTCCGCTATCGACACATACCGTACCAGACCGTCCTCGAACCCTCATCGATCAAGCTCGTACCACTGCACGTCGCACCGTTTCGCGGCCGGGTTGGGTACATCGCGGGCTCAGGCGACCTGGTCCCACGTTCGCTGCGCCAGATCGGAGTCGATGTTCGGATGATCGACAACGACACGCTCGCAGGTGGCGATCTGAGCGCCTATCGCACAATCGTCACGGGCGTCCGAGCCTTCAACGTCAATCGGGCCCTGCGACTCTACCGCAACCGCCTCCTCGCCTGGGTCGCCCGTGGCGGCACGCTGATCGTGCAGTACAACACGACGCACCGCTTCCGCCCGCTGAAGCTGCAGTTCGGCCCATTTCCGTTGGTGATCGGCCACGAGCGAGTCACCGACGAGGGCGCCAAGGTGACCCGCCTTCTCCCGCAGCATCCGTTCTGGCAGACGCCGAATCGCCTCGTCCCGGCGGATTTCGACGGTTGGGTTCAAGAGCGCGGGCTCTACTTCGGCCATCGCTGGGACACGCACTACAAACCGCTGCTGCGGATCGCCGACCCGGGAGAGAAGCCCCTCGACGGGAGCGTCCTCGTCGCCGAGCACGGTAACGGGATCTTCGTCTACACCGGGCTGGCCTTCTTCCGCCAGCTGCCCGCGGGCGTCGCGGGAGCCTATCGAATGTTCCTCAACCTGCTCGCGCTCAAACAGGCGACGCCGAAGCGGGCGGGACGATGAGCAGACCCGACGGGCCCGACGCTCTCGACGCGCGGCCCGACCTCGACGCGCGGCCCGACCTCGACGCGCGGCCCGACCTCGACGCGCGGCCCGACCTCGACGCGCGGCCCGACCTCGACGAGACGCCACCGTTCCTCGGGAGTTGGCGCACGATCTATCTCGTCGTCGTCGGTGTTCTTGTGGTTCTGATCGTCTTTTTCA
>JAGQJP010000100.1 GCA_020430585.1 Myxococcales bacterium
CGTTCTCCCCGAGCTCGGCAGCTGAAACCCGCAACCGAGGATCTGCGCGACGGCGAAGAACAATAGCGAGCCACCGATCGCCGCGCCTCGACGACGGCCGAGGGCGACAAACGCGGCGACCAGCCCCGACGCGCGAGGCCGACGGCTCTCAATCTGGGTGCAAGACGACTTTTCCGACATTTTTTCGCCCCTGGATATAGCGATGGGCCTCAGCGGCCTGCGAGAAGGGGAACGTCGCGTCGACGTGGGGGCGGACGTGGCCCTCTCGGTAGAGCTCGATCACCTTCGCCAACTCCCAGCTCAGGAGCTCGAGCTCGTCCCACAGATGCCCCATGTTCACGCCCGCGACGCAGCGGTTCGAATCCATCAGCGAGAGTGGGGTGAACAGTGGTGTCGACATCAGCTGATGCACGACTTTCAGCATGTTGCGCTTTTCGCCCTGCACAGCGTTGGCAAAGCCGAAGACGATCAGCTTGCCCACCGGTCGCAGCAATTTGTAGTTGCGCTTCCAGTCCTTGCCACCGAGGGGATCGAGGATCAGATCGACCCCTTTGCCCCCGGTCAGGCGCATCACCTCGGCGCCGTAATCGGCGGTGCGGTAGTCGATCGGGTGGTTGCATCCGAGGTCGCGGATGAAGTCGTGTTTGGGACCCGACGCAGTGCCGAAGATCGTCACGTCTTCGACGGTGCGAGCCAACTGCAGCACGGCGACACCGACGCCACCTGCGGCCATGTGAAGCAGCAACGTCTGTTTCGGCCTCAGGTTGGCGACGACGAAGAGCATGTGAAAGGCCGTCAGGTAGTTGACCGGCAGCGCCGCCGCGTCGTCGAAGCTCATCTCGTCGGGAATCTCGACGACGAGCGCGCGAGCCGTGCAGAGCACGTCGGCGTGGGCGCCGAAGCGCTTCATGCACACGACCCGAGTGCCGATCGCCAGGTCGTCGACGCCCTCACCGAGCTGATCGACGACGCCCGCCGCCTCGTAGCCCAGGACGCAGGGAGGCTTCGGCGCGTCGGGATAGAGACCGACGCGAGCCGAGACCTCGGCAAAGTTGAGACCGCAAGCCTCGATCCGAACCCGCACCTCTCCGGGACCGGGAACCGGATCGGCAGCGTCGCGAACGTCGAGCACATCGGGCCCGCCATGTTTGGAGATGTAGAGAGAGCGCATCGCAATTCCTCGCTGGGGCGCGCGTCCCGATCGGCGACGCCGCGCGGAGTCGGAGGTGAAGCCGTCATCTTACTGATCCGAACGGGCCGCTGTCAACCGTGGAGGCCGTCAGGGGCAGCTCAATCCGACGCAGCGCTTGTACGCGTTGGCCTGCTCGTCGGTAACGCTGAAGCTCGTCCCGTCGGGGCATTGCACCTCGGTCGTCGATGACCCGCCCGGAACTTCGTGACGCACCGTGACGATCTCGTGCTCGACGAGCTCGCTCGTCTCGGCATCGAGCTCCGAGTAGATGTAGAGCAGGCGATAGGTGGTGTTCGAGCTGAACTCGAAGATCATCTTCACACAGGGATCGCTCTCATCGGGATTGTACATCCCCGCCACGCCAGCGAGGTCGCGAGCGAGGCGGTGGCATGTCGCGTTGCTCGGCTCGCCCTGCGCTGGGCACCACCCGAGGGTCGAGCTCGCGTCCTCGATGCATTGACCGCTCAGATCGGGCAACCAACCCTCGATTCCGTCGGTCGACGTGCGACAGAAGCGCAGCGCGTGGTCCAGGCAGGAGTCGACGAGCGGGTTGTCGAGCGGCGGGCAACCTGGTGGAACAAATGGGGTTTGATCGACTTCGCCGACGTCGTCGGCATCACCGCTGTCGGCGTCGTCGCTGCTCGACCCGCCACTCGAGCCACAACCCAGGGCGAGGAGCAACAACCCGGCGAGCAAGACGCGTATGCCCCGGCGCTGTAGGGCCTCGAGAGCGCGGCAGCGCGGCGCGTTGGCGGATCTCAGGGCTTCGTCTGCGCGTTCGTGATAACGTTCCATAGGCGATACGAGTACTTCACCTCCATGCTCGGAGCGGCCCGCCCCCTCCATCGGGCGTCGAGTCGGGGCGCTGGTCGCGCGCGGTTCCGGGCCGCCTGCGCGGAGGCATGATGAGCGTAGCCGCAGATCGGAGTGAACGCAAGCCTCTACGGAGCCGTCCCGCTCGAAATCGACAGCGTGCCGCGGACCACGCGAGCGCTGCCGCCGATCCAGAGCGAGCCCGAAAGACGCAGCTTCGCCGAGCGCAGCCAGCCGATACCGTCGCGAATCGTCAGATCACCCGTGACGCGCAGCACGCGCTCGGGCGCCAGCTGGGTCGGTGCAGGATCGGGCTGCGCCACGAAACGCACACGCCGCTCGCAGCCGAGCCCACCACAAGGAGCTACGTGGCTCTCGAGCTTGGAAAAGCGCCAGCTCCCGAGGCGTCGCACCCCCGTGCTGCCGCGCAGCGAGGCGATAGAGCGCAATTTCGCCAGCTGAGGCGCGCTCAAGGGTCCCTCGGGTTGGCGAGGCACGAGCAGCGCCAGCAGCTCGACGAGCGGCGGCGGTGTGAGCTGCAATAGCGGGTTGCGCCCGTTCAGCTCGGTCAACGGCCAGGCGGCGATCGGAAAAAGGAGCAGCGCATCGTCGAAGATCGGGTCCCGCGCGCCGGGTTTCGTCGGCCGCTTGGGCATCGGCTTGCCATTGCGAGCCATCGTCAGGCCGCTCGATTTCGTCCCCCGCAGCTCGAGTACCTGCGAGGGGCCTCGCTCGACGCGCAGCTGAAGCCCGGCGATCTGCCAGCGGCGCTGCTTCGACAGCGATCCCGCCAGCTGTCGCAGCGTCACCACGCCCTGAATGCGCGCCACACCGACCTGCAACGCGAGGGTGAGCCTGAGATTCGGGGCCGATGGCGCCGCCTGTCCCTGCGGAAGGCCGAAGGGTGCGAGGAGGCCGAGCGCGAGGATCGGGAGCAAATGACGTCCGTGGTTTCGCATCGAGGCTCTCTAGATCGTCGACGGGGTCAGGGCTTCTTCGTAATCCAAGAGAAGATGTACGACAGGTAGAGCGTTTCTTGATCGCCACCGGGCTCGATCGTCGTGTTGCCGACCAGGTAGACCGACGTCATGTCGGTGCCGACGAGGGTCTCCATCTTGAAGGGCTGAAGCTCCGAATAGCCGCCCTCGCGCGAGAAGCTGCACGGCGGATACTCCACATTGCCGAAGCAACGATCACAGCAGAGCGTGGGCGGCGCCATCCCGACGATCGGCAGCCAGACCTTCTGGGTCGTACAGTAGACCGCCGAAATCCGCTGGGTCGAGATCGGAATGTCGTACCCGCAGCTCTGGTCGAGTTGCGGATTGCTGTTGCAGGTTTGGAGCTGGCCCTGGACCAAGACGTACCCACCCAGCAGCTCGCGCACGCGATTGAGATCGACGGTGACCTCGGTCGGCAGGCTCGTCGTTCCGAGGAAGGTCTGCACGGCGCTGCCGTCGATCGTCGGCAGGCGCTGCCAGCCGTCGGTGCGGTTGTAGTGCAGCACGGGCGAGTACGTTCCGGAGCCGGCGGCGATCTGCGGCGTCAGTACGTACTCTGGCGACCCGACCACGTAGAGGTCATCCACCTTCAGCCCGTGCATGTCGCGCCAGCCGTTGGGATTGAAGTCGTAGTCGTAGCTGTATGGGTAGTATCCCGCCGGGTGGTAACAGGGCACCTCGATCGTGCTCTGGGGATCGTTCGGATCGGGGATGGTCTTCGTCATGCCGTTGCAGCCGTTGGGCGCGTCGATCGTCCAGCCCGTGTCGTCCATGTAGCCGAAGAGCCAGAATCCGGGAGGCTCGAACGCCGCGATCGGAATCTCACTGATCCCGTCGGTCGGTACGATCGAGCCACAGCCAAATGGCCCGCACTCTCCGTTGTCGGCGAAGGAGGTGTTGGTGAAGAGCTCGACCTTCGCGTTCGTCGAGTCGAAGAATCCCCGCATGTTCGCGGTAACCAGTGTCGCCGTTTGGAATTGCGAGAGCGCCGTCATCTTCTCGAGCTCGCAGGTAATCGGATCGCCGTTGAGCGGACGACGGCAGAGGATCAGCGCGTTGTATCCCCATTCGTAGATCTCTTCGTCGTATTCCCAGTAGACCTGGCCGCCGAAATAGACCCGCTCTTCGGTGTCGGTCATCACGCGGGAGATCGTGGTGAAGCGCTCGATGTCGACGTAGTAGACGGTCCCGTAGGAGAACAGATTGTCGAGCGCCGCATCGAATCGCGTGTCGCGGACGAACTTGTTCTTCGTCGCGTCCCATTCATAGAGGTACATCCGCGGATCGGGTGGGCCCGCGGTGATCGGAGCGATATCGGTGCCGATTCCCTCGGGATAGTACTCGCGATAGAACCCGATGCGACCGCGATCGCACTGTGTCGGCCCATATCCGCTCATGTTGTAGTCGAGCAGCTCGGTGGGATTACCGATCGTATTGCCCTTGAGCGGATACGTGTTCAGCTTGTCCACGTACTGCTGATTGAGCTCGTCGTAGTAGTAGTATTCGCCGACGGCGAAAATTCCGTCGCCGTTTGTGGTCAAGCAGAGGTCGGTCATGTAGACCTCGGGCTGGTCGGTCGAGTCAGGGGGCTTCGGCGGCGAATAGAGGGTGCGCTGCCAGGGGCGGCAATCGCCATAGTAACCGCACATCGCATAGTTGTTGCCGTCGATGGAGCACGGTGTGCCGAGCTTGAGGGGCGTGCCGTTTCCGCAGACGCCAGCCGTACAGGTCGAATCTTTCGTACACGGATTGTCGTCGTTGCACGCCGTGGTGTCTGGCTCGAGCTCGCCGCACTTGCGATTCGTCTCGTCACAGCGGTCGGAGACGCACTTTCCATCGCTCGATCCGACACAGTTGCGCGGCTCGGTCTTCTCGCACTTACCGTCTGCGGTGCAGCGATCGTTCACCGTACAGAAGAGCCCGTCTTCGCAGGGCGTGTCCTCTTTCATCGGCCGCGCGTCGCAGGTGTCGGCGTCTAGATCGCAGAAGCCTTCCATACAGACGCCGTCCCCACTGGACGAGCAATCGCGGATATCGCCACCGACGCACTGGCCATTGCCGTCACAATGGTCGGAGATGGTACAGAACTTTGCATCATCGCAGGGCGCCGTCACGGGCTTCGGCTTGGTCTGGCACGAATCGGTCTGGGTGTCACAGAACCCAGCCAAACAGGTGTTCGTCGGCGTGCAGGGGTTCGGCTCGCCGCCGCGGCAGGTGCCTTTCCCGTCGCAGCGATCGTTGATCGTGCAGAATTGGCCGTCTTCGCAGACCGTCCCCTCCGGCTTGGGCTGGGCGACGCAGGCGCGCTTGGTCTCGTCGCAAACCCCGGAACTGCACGACGAGCTCAGGTCGGCACAGCTTCTGGGCGTCCCGACGCACTGCCCGTCGGCGTTGCAGGTGTCGCCGACCGTGCAGAACAGGCCGTCGCTACAGCTCGTGCCCATCGGCTTCTGCGCCTTCACGCACAGGCCGTTGATGCACGCTGGCTCGTCGCAAGCCCCGAGCTCTCCGACCTTGCCGAGGCAGTCGCTGTTGGTCGTGCACTGATCCTCGGTGCCCGAGCCATTGTCGGTGCTCGCATCCTCGCCGCCCGAGATCGATGTATCCGTCGACTCACCAGCGGGGCGAACGCAGTACCCATCGAGACACTGAAGCCCGACATCGCAGGGCTCGTCTGCGCTGCACGTCTGCGTGAAGCAGTGCCCCTGCGAGCAGATTCCCGCACCGCATTCGCTGTTGTTCGAACAAGATGTCGTCTGCACGCATTTCCCGGCTAGACAGAGCGAGCCCGTGCCGCAGATTTCGTCGGTCAAGCACAAAGAGCCAGGCGGTCGTTTGATTCCGCCGCAGGCAACGAGGAAAAATTGTAGCAGCAGGGCGAGCGCCGCCCCGGCTCGTGCCGTTCGAAACGTCATGGCAAACGCCTCCAGATTCCTGTCGAATAGTGAAAGGGTATCGGTTTTGGTGTCGATTGTCAAAGCCGTAGTCCCACGCTGGGCCCCCAATCGGAAGAGCGGCAATCGCCAGTGACGCGATCGGACCCGAGGCAACGCGCTGTGTTCCGAGACACACAGCGCGAGGGTCGATTCCCCCACAATCCACCCCCGGAGACGGCGATGTATCTCGGCAAGTAGCGATTTTTTCGGACATTCTCCCGCTGGCACGGCCTTTGCGTCCCTGTCGATCGGACGGCGCTTTCACTTGACCAGCGAGTGATCGAGTCCTACTGTGGAAGCGCACAACGAGACAATCGCGTATCGCCAGGAGGTTCATCGTGCGTACAGCAGCGAATCCACCGTCTTGCAAGCGACGAACGGCGCCCGGCTTCCTCGCCGCCGTCGTCCTCGTGCTCACGCTCTCACCCGCGCTCGCCGGGCTGACGCTCAAGACCGGCGCCCGCGTCTTCCCGGGTGCCGCCGTCGAGCAGACGGGCGTGCGCGGGAAGCTCGAGTGGTTCCTCCGGCGCTACATCAAGAGGCAAGAGGTCCGGCTCGAGGTGAGCGAGCCGTACGGCGATCAGAAGACCTACACGTATTATCTCAATTCCAACTCGGGCCTCGTCGTGCGCGTCGAATTCAACCGCGACATGGTCTCGAGCGACGCGATCGACAAAGAGCGGCGGGAGGGACCGGTCCTCTTCACGCCGGCTTGGCGCGGAACCTTCACCTGGAAGTCGAAGCGCAAAGTCGAGTTCGTGCCGACCGAGCCCTGGAAGCACAACGAAGTGCGCTACGGGTTGATACCCGCGAACGTCAAGTCCCTCGACGGCGCAAAGCTGAAGAAGCCCTTCTCCTGGAGGCTCAAGCTCCAGCACGGATACTACGTCGGCAGTAAGCTCTTGAGCTGGTTGCCACGATCCGGCAAGCCGCAGGTCGTGACGGTCTTTCCCGAAAAGTCCGCTGGCGGTGACCTGCGCAAAGACGGTCGCGTGTTTCTGATCTTCGATCAACCCGTCAAGCCCCGCCAGATCCGCAGCAAGGTGTATGTCGAAACGGCAGACAAGGTGAAGCGACGGGTTCCGATCCGCCTGAGCAGCCTGTCGGGCAAGGGCGAGACGGCCTCGATCTGGGGCGCCGACGTCCGCCGCGACCACGTCGTGGTGCTCAAGCTGCGCAAGACCCCGCCTGGTGGGACGACGATCAAGATCAAGTTCGACGCGGCGATGATCCAGAAAGATCAGACCAGCTCGACCTATGATTGGGAGTCGCTCTGGCAGACCGAGCTGACGATCCCCGTGCGCTTGGCGCTGCACAAGATGAGCTGTCCCGAGTCGAACAAGTGCAAGATCGTCGTGGGCGATCGCACGACGACGGTCGACAACTTCCGCCGCAGCCTCTCGATCACCTTCAACAACTCGCTCTATGGCCACTCGGGGAAGCAGCTCGCCAAGTACGTCACGATCGCGCCGAAGGCCTCGAACATCGACCTCTCCGTCGGCGGGAAAACGCTCTACGTCTCCTTCGATCCGGATCCGGACCGAACCTACACGGTGAGCGTGCGCAACCTCGACGACCGGGCGGGTTTTACGCTGGCCAAGCCGCTCTCGATCCGCATCCGCTCGGGTGACAAGCCGCGAAACGTCACGCTGCGCTCGGGTGAGGCGCTGATCGAGCCGACGATGCCCGCGCACTACGATCTGAAGATGCGCAACATCGAGACGCTGACGCTCGCAGCCTATCCGCTGAACGCGACCACGCTACCACTGGCGGTGGCGTCGCTGAACAAGACCAATCTCCCCGTCGATGATCTGAAGACGCCCGAGCTGCTGACGATCCCGAACAAGGGCAAACGCAACTACTGGTACAAACACGCGATCGATCTGCGGGCGCTGTCGACGAAGCTGAAGAGCAACGTCCTGTTGATCCGTGCAATGAGCACGAAACCGACGCTCACTGACGATGATCGCTTTGGCCGGGCGCGCTACCTGCTTCAGCTCGCGAACACGGGCCTGTCGGTGAAGCTCCTGCCGACGGGGATGCTGGTCTGGGCGACGAAGTTGAACGATGGCGCCCCGCTCGGTGGCGCCCGGATTCGTGTCTTCGACTCGAGCGGTAAGAAGCTCCTCCACAGCGGCACGACGCGCTCGGATGGCACGCTGCTCTTGGCCTACCAGACGATCGATCCGAAGCAGGATCTGATCATCGTCTCCGAACACGGGCAAGAGCTCGCCTATAGTCAGTTCCGCTACAAGAAAGCGCTGCGCCCCTGGTACTTCCGCCTGATGGATCCGCCGAGAAAGAGCGAGGCCAAACGCTACGACACCTTCGAGCCCCA
>JAGQJP010000101.1 GCA_020430585.1 Myxococcales bacterium
CACGATCTACTTCCTCTCCTCGCAGTTCATCTACGCCCTCGAGGCGACCGAGTCGAAGGTCTCGCAGCCGATGCACCTCAAGTGGTTCTACCCCACGCAGTTCCTCAACGAACGCGAGGCGGCGGTGCTCGGCAACGGGACGATCGTCATCGCTCAGTCCACGCTGCTCGCCCTCGATCCCCACGGGCAGTTTCTCTGGGAGTCGCAGTATCTCGACCTGATCGCGACGCCTGCCGTCGGGAAGGACGCGATCTACGCCATCGGTCGCCACGGTCGCGTCCACGCGCTGACCTTCGACGGGCAGCTCAAGTGGACCTCTGAAGCGGCGCTCACACCCGACGACGTCGACTTGACCGACAAGCACGTGCGCCTCGCAATCAGCGAGGTCGACGGGCAAGAGTACGTGGTGCTGACCAACGGTCTCGCCACGGACACGACGATCAAGTTCACCAAGGTCGTGGCGATCAATACGGCGACCAAGGTCGCCACGACGGTCCCTGTGGCGGACGGTCAAATCCTGCCGCAGCCGACCGTGACCCAAGATGGCGATGTGCTGTTTACGGGTATGGACCTCGTCTGGCGCTGGCATCTGTCGACCAATACGTTCGATTCCTACGACCACGGGACCGGCCTGCAGATGATGGTGCCCGCGCTGCTCGGCGCCAACGGTGATCTGGTGTTGATCATGCGAGGGGGCGAGATCTACTCCTTCAAGAACAAACCCGTGATCATCCTACCCTGACGTCTCTCCCGACTCCGCCCGAGCCGCGGGCTCGCGATGGCTCTATGTCGTCGTGGCCCGCGGCACCTCACCGCTCGACAACGAGTGACGGCGAACCGGAGCCGCGCCTCGTCGTGCCCCAGCGCTCAATAACGCGTGACGACGACCAGGACCACGTCCTTGAGCGCGTATGGCGTGCGCAGGCGCAGAACGACGGTAACCTTGAGCCCGTCGGGCGAGACGAAGCCCGCCGATTCGATCTCGTTGTACAGGTCGTCGAGCGTGCCGTGGCGGGCGAGCTTCCACTTCTTGTTCTTGCCCTTGATCAGAACGCGGTAGGCGAGCTGCGACTTGACCTCGAGCTCGACCCGCACCATCTCGCGCGCCTTGCGGGAGAGGATCGTGACGTAGCTGCCCTCTTTTTTGGGCGTTAGCGGCTCGATGACGAACTTCTTCTCTTTGACGTACGCGCTGAGGCTCGTTTTGCCGAGCTTCTTCGGTTTGAGGCGCATCTTGCCGTCGAGCATCTTGAGTACCTCTTTGCGGCTCGATTTCTTCTTCGCGTCGATCTCGAGCAGCTCGTAGGCCATCTCCCGCGAGCTCGGTGACCAGCCGAGAAAGCGGATCTGCTGCATCGTCGTGGTCGCCAGGGCCTCGCCACCGGTGCATGCGAAGAGCGCAAGGGAGAGGCTCGCGATCAGGGAGCCGCGTCGGAATGAAGCCGTTCTTGGGGTCAAGCTCTGGAATCGCATAGTCTTCTCCGCCGGGCTGAGTATAATGGCAGTTGTCTTTGGACGCAAATTGCCGAGGAACCCATGGCGAAGAAGAAGAAGGGGAATCAGGCACTCTCGATCGGGGTGCTGCTCGTGCTGGCGCTGGTGATCTACTGGGTGATGCGAATTGTCCTCTACTGGCTCTGGAAGCTCGTCTTCTTCGCGCTCTGTATCGGTGTCGCCTATCTGATCCTACGCGCCCTCGGTATCTTTTCGGATGGCGACGAGAAGGCCTGAGCGGCGTGGCGAGATTCGTTGGGCCCCGGGGCTCGGCGAGCGGACGATGCAGTGAGCGGGTCGATACAGCGAGTGGGGCGATGCACGGAAGAGGGCGATGCGTTGTGTGCGACGCGATGCGTTGAGTGGGACGATGCGTTGAGTGGGACGATGCGTTGAGTGGGACGATTCAGAGGGCGTCTTCGATGCAGCTCAAGCGCTCCGACGAGAAGCTGTAGGCGGATGCGCAGCCTCGGATCGCGTTCGAGGGCTCGACGGTGCTGAGCGAGGCGATGTCGATACAGCTCATCACGTCAGAGCCGAAATGGAGCGCGGCGGCGCACTCCTTGACCATATCGGCG
>JAGQJP010000847.1 GCA_020430585.1 Myxococcales bacterium
ATCGACAGCGGACGTATCATCGGTGAGAAGGTCGTGGAGGGGCGATGTTGATACCGAGCCGACGCGAGATCGTCGAAGAGGTCAAGTCGAGGGGCCAGCGGATTGCCGCGGTGCTGCCGATCCATTACCCGCGCCCGCTGCTGCGGGCCGCCGGGTTTCACCCGATCGAGGTCTGGGGCCCACCGCACGTCGATCCGACGATCGGTAACGCGCACTTTCAAGCATACACCTGCGCGATCGTTCGACACGCGGCGTCGTTCCTCGTGAGCGAGGCCGCCACGGTGGCGGACCTGATCCTCGTACCCCACACCTGCGATTCCCTTCAAGGGCTCGGCTCGGTGCTGATCGACTTCATCGCTCCACGTCAGCCCGTGCTGACGCTCTACCACGCTCGCGGGCGCCGGGAGTGCGACGTCGAGTTCACGATCGCAGAGCTCAAGCGATTGGCTTCGGCGCTCGTCGAGGCGGGCGGTGAAGCCGTCGACGAGGAGACGTTGACGCGGGAGCTCGAGGTCGAAGGGCGGCTGCTCCAGACGATGCGCGGGCTCGCCCTGCACCGCGACGACTTCGCGATCTGTGATCGCGACTTCTACACGCTGCTACGCAGCTGGGAGTTTCTGCCACCCGAGCGCTTCTGCGCCCTCGCCGAGCAGATTCCTCGCGGTACGCCTCCTGGCGAGCGGCCGATCCGGTTGATGATCAGCGGGATCGTTCCCGAGCCGTTGGAGATCTTCGACCGGCTGAACGATGTCGGCGCGCGGATCGTCGCCGACGATCTCGCCTGTCTCAGCCGCCGTCTCTACAAGACCGCCGACGTCGATTACGATCCCTGGCGCCGTTTGGCGCTGATGATGCTCGGCATGCCGCCGGAGCCGACCGTCGGTTCGCCGATCCCTCAGCGCATCGACCACCTGTTGCGCCGCCTCGACGAGAGCCGCGCGCAGGGGCTCTTGGTCTACGACGTCAAATTCTGCGAACCCGAGCTCTTCGATCTACCGCTGGTCAAACAAGCGCTCGGCGAGCGCGGATTCAGTGTGCTCCACCTCGAGGTCGAGCTCGGGTTGGCGACGGCGAATCAGACGCTGACGCGCATCGAAGCGTTCGTGGAGACCCTGCAATGAACCTCACCGCTCAGCTGAAGTACCACATCAATTACGACCTGCTCGGCCCGGCCGTGCTGCGCTTTCAGCGCTGGCAGGACGAGCGGAAGATCCGCGCCGCAGCGACGAAGAACGGCGACGCTCTACTGGCGGGCACTCTGCGGACGACCGCGCGGATGAAGGAGATGATGGCGCTGCATTATCTCCAGGGGCGCTACGCCAACCGCGTGAAGAAGGTCGCCTGGGTCACCTCGGGCGCGCCCGTCGAGATCCTCAAGGCCCTCGACTTCGTCTTGATCTACCCCGAGAACCACGCCGCCCTTTGCGGTGCGCGCAAACAGGTGGTCGAGATCGCCAGCGCCGCTGAAGACGCGGGTTACTCGCGCGACATCTGCTCGTACGCCCGAACGGATATCGGCTCGTTGATCTCGGGCAAGACGCCGGTGGGGAACTTGCCCAAGCCGGACCTCTTGCTCTGCTGCAACAACATCTGCCAGACGGTGCACTACTGGTACCGCGTCCTCGCGGCGCACTTCGAGGTCCCGCTGGTCCTGATCGACACGCCGTTTCTTTATACGGACGCGCAGGAGCACCAGATCGCCTTCGTTAAACAGCAGCTCGAAGCGATGATCCCGATCGCCGAGCGCGTTGCGGGGCGCTCGCTCTCGTACGCCAGGCTGAAGGAGGTCGCGCGTTACAGCAAAGAGGCGGCCGAGCTCTGGCTCGAGATCCTCAACCGCGCGCAGCACAAGCCGTCGCCGATCACCGCCTTCGATGGCTTCATCAACATGGGGCCGATCGTCGATCTGCGGGGCGAGGCCGAGACGGTGGCGCTGTATGCGAGCCTCCTCGCCGAGGTCGACGAGCGGATCGCCGCGGGTGTCGGCGCCGTGCGCCACGAGCGCAAGCGCGTGCTCTGGGACAACCTGCCGATCTGGTTCAAGCTCGGAAAGCTCTCGAATCTGCTGGCGAGCCATGGCGTGAACATCGTCGTCTCGAACTACACCTACGCCTGGGGCGAGCTGGCGCCGATGATGGACATCGAGCGGCCGATCGAGATGGCGGCGCGGGTCTATCTGCATCCGATTCTGAACCGCTCGACGGGCGACAAGCTGCGTGCGATGAAGAAGTTGGTCGCCGACTTCGCCCTCGATGGTGCGATCCTGCACTCGGACCGCTCCTGCAAGCCCTACTCGGTGGGGCAGATCGATCAGCGCGACCGACTGGTGAAGGACGTCGGGATTCCTGCGCTGCTCCTCGAGGCGGATCACAACGATCCGCGCTCCTTCTCGGACGAGCAGGCGACCGGCCGAATCGAGGCCTTCGTCGAGATGATGGGCTGAGATCGGTGCGGACCGGGGTTGTGGCCCAGGAGGCGTCGGTGGAGAGAGGGGCGAACCGATGAGCGCGGCGATTGTAGCGATCGGTGTCGACGCGGGATCGACGACCTGCAAGCTGGTGGCGATCGATGCCGCCCGTCGACTGATCGACCACCGCCTCGAAGCGGCGCATCCGCGGATCGCCGAGCAGACCGAGCGCTTGATCGAGGAGCTGTTGGCGGCGCACGGCGCCCGGGCCGTGCCGATCGTCGCGACGGGCTACGGACGCAAGCTCGTCGCCCGCGCGGACCGCGCGCTGACCGAGATCAGCTGCCACGCCCGCGGCGTCTTCGAAGAGCTGGGGCAGGTCGGCACTCTCGTCGACATCGGCGGCCAAGATAGTAAGGTGATCCGCATCGGTCCCGGGGGGCGCGTCCTCGACTTCGTGATGAACGACAAATGCGCCGCTGGGACGGGGCGCTTTCTCGAGCACACCGCGGGGCGCCTCGGCGTGCCGATCGACGAGCTCGGCCGCCGCGCCCTGGCGTCGGCTCAGGAGGAGGCGATCTCGTCGACCTGTACGGTCTTCGCCGAGTCGGAGATCATCTCGCTAATCGCCCACGGCGCCGAGGTCGATCCAATCCTTCGCGGCCTCCACAGCTCGCTCGTCAGCCGGCTGGCGGCGATGGTCCGCGGCGTCGGCCTCGAGCCTCCGCTGATGCTCTCGGGTGGTGTGGCCCGCAACGACGCTCTGCGTCAGATCCTCGGCGCGGCGCTCGGCGTCGAGGTTCACCTTCCCTCGCATCCCCAGCTGATGGGCGCCTACGGCGCCGCGTTGATCGCACGCCCAGCGTGACTC
>JAGQJP010000848.1 GCA_020430585.1 Myxococcales bacterium
CATCGACAGCGCCGGAACGCTCTACGCCCTCGACGCCGACGGAACGACGCTCTTCAGCAAATCCCTCGGAGGAGCGGTGACGCGCATACCGCCCGTCGTCACCTCGACGCAGATCCTCGCCCTCACCGACTCCGGCACGTTGGTCGCCTACGACCACGGCGGGACGAAGAAGCTGGACCAGCCCGCGGGCGGAACCCCGATCGGCCCCCCCGTCGTCGGCGCCGACGGTACGATCTACGTCAGCAGCATCACCGAGCTCCGCGCCTTGAAGCCCGACGGCTCGACGCGTTGGAGCGTCGGCCGCACGGCCCACGGCTCGGTCGCGATCGACCCGCAGAGCGGCACGATTTACGCCGTCCTCGACTCGGATCTCTACAGCGTCGATCCGCAGACCGGCCAAGAGACGCTGCGCTTCACCATTCCCGGTACCGCAGGAGACTTCACGCCCCTGCTCGCCGGCGATCTGATCCACGTCGTGGACGGCACGAAGCTCTTGGCGATCAACAAGACGAGCTGGCAGCTCGATGGCTCGTACAGCGCCAGCGAGGGGTTGCTCGATTGCATTCGCTTTCCGAAGCAGACCGGTCGCATCTACGTCCACGGCGAGCACGTGATGGTCGGGCTGAACGCCGACCTGAGCGAGGCCTGGAAGCTCACGGGCCTCGATATCAACGGATCGTGCGCAGCCTTCGGCGACGCCCCCAATCGACTCTACGTCGGCACGCTTCAAAAGCAGCTCTACGCGATCAACCTGCTCGCGGCACCATGAGTTGCGTCTACGAGTCCGACCCTGGTACAGTGTTCGAGCACCAAACCAAGGATTCGCGATGTTGAATGTACGAACGATTTTCATGGCGACGCTGCTGCTCTTGCTCGTCGCCTGCGGCGGCAGCAGTAGCCACGAGGAGGCCGATCAGCTCGGCGGCGATCAGGTGGACGGCGTCGATTCGAGCGACGGTACGCAACCGATCGTGTCGCGCTTGGTCGTCTCGTCGGGACAGGACGGCGTCCTCTCGCTGCTCTGGGTCGACGGACCGAGCGGCAGCTTGCGCCACCGCAGCTTTCTGCCGGGCGACGGCTTCAGCCTGGAGAGCCTGGCGCTCAGCCCTGACGGTCGATTCATCTACGCCGCGGCGGGGAACGGCTTGCTCCACACCTTCGCGCTCGACGCGACGAAGGGCTCGGTGACCGAGATGCCGACGCTGAGCCTGGCCGGCACGGCCAAGAGCGTCGTCCTCGATTCGAGCGGCGGCCAGCTCTATGTCGCCCTCGGCAGCGCAGGGGTCGCGCACCTGGCGATCGATCCCGTCACGGGCGTCGCCACACAGAGCTCGGGCCCCTACACCGGCCTCGACGCCTCGCGACTGGTGCTACACCCGAGCGGTAGCCTGCTCCTCGCCCTCGATCGCACCAACTCCAAGGTCGTCGCCTACACCCGCACCCTCCCGGGAGGCACGCTGAGCCCCGCCGCGAGCTCGACGATCGACTCGCAAGCGACGAGCATCGCCCTCGATTTGCGGGGCAAGGTGGCCTACGTGACCTACAACGAGTCGAGCGACAACGTGAAGGTCTACGACCTCAACCCCTCGACAGGAGCGCTGACGCCGCGCCAGACCCTGACAGCAGGCAGCAACCCGGCGGTGATTCTGGTGAACCACGACGGCACGGCGGCCTACGTCGGCAATAGCGGCTCGAACAACGTGACGCGCTTCACGATCGCCTCCGAGACGGGCGAGCTGACCAAGAAGGAGAACGTCACGGGCGACGAAGGACCCACGTCGCTGGCCCTCTCACCCGCAGGCGACTACCTCTACAGCGGCAACGTCACGGGCTCGGGCGTCAGCGTCTTCAGGGTCAGTCCGAGCGACGGGAGCCTGACCCTCGTCGATACGATCTACGTCGCCTATCCCGTCAACGCCGTCGTCAGCGTCCCCGGTAGCGCGCACCTGAAGCAGACGGCGACCCATGTCCTGGCGCCGGACAAGCTCGGCGTGCAGCTTTACGACGTCACCGACGATCAGGGGACGCTCAGCCTCAAGACGACCGCTGGTAAACCGGGAAGCGCGGTGGAGGCGGTGCTCGACCCGCTCTACGGCGTGGTCTATTCCGTCGAGAGCACCGACAACAAGATCGTCTCGTTTCCCTTCGACCGCGAGCCGGACACGACGACGCCCTACACCGCGCTCGACGGCCCAGCCGATATCCCGTTGCTCGAGACGCTGGTCGTCGGCCCGCTCAGTCGCTATCTCTACGTCCTGGACACACGCAACCAGTCCGATCTGGCCGGACGGATTCTGCGCTACGAGATTGGCCCCGCGGGTCTCGGCACGCTGAGGGGCTCGACGAACACGGGCTCGAACCCAGAGGCCTTGCTGCTGCATCCCGCTGGCCGGTGGATGTATTCGCTCAACAGCTTCGCCGACACGATCAGCCTCTTCGAGCTGAGCCTCAGCGCCGGCACGCTCGCGCTGAAGAAGACGATGACGCCCGGCCAGGCTGGGCAGGGGGTCGGCCGACCGCTCTCCCTCGATTTCCACCCGAACGGGCGCTACGCCTATCTCACGCTCTCCCACGACCGCGAGCTGGTACGCTATCACGTCGCGCCAACGAACGGCGAGTTGGAGACCCCGTCACGCACCACGACCGTCGGCGTCAGCGCCGTCGATGACCGCCCGTTGTCGATCGCCGTCGATCCCCAGGGCCACTTCGCCGTGGTCAGCTTCATCGGCGCCGAGGTTGTCTCGTACCGGATCGATCCGCAGGATTTCACCTTGAGCAAGGTCAACTCGGTCCTCCTCGATGGTCTGGCGCCTCGTTCCCTCGCCGTCGACCCGCAGAGCCGCTTCGTCTATGTCACCGTCAAAGGTGGCACGGCACGACTCCTGGTCGACGCCGACGGCAAGCTGAGCGGCCCCGTGCAGACCGAGCTGACGGGAGACGACTCGACGACCTCCTACCGCGCGGTGACGATCGTCGACGAGCTGAAGTGAGCGTCGGCTACGGCGTGCGGCGGATGCGAAGCGGGTCTCGCACCGCTCTCGGCGCCGCGACGCTCAACGGTGCGCGAAGCCGCATGCCCGCGATCACGGACAGGTGGTTTTGGCGTAGCCACCGCTCCAGTCGTCGGTGGCGAGATAGTACGAGGTGCCCGCCATCGTGGTCAGGCGCATCTTCGAAGGCCCGTCGGTGAAGGCGGGGAACATCCCGTTTCCACCGCCCGTACCGTAGTTGATGTTGAGTTGGTACGAACCGGGACCGTTGG
>JAGQJP010000849.1 GCA_020430585.1 Myxococcales bacterium
GATCTCGGATTCTTTGAATGGTTGGCCCTGCACCTTGTTGAGCGACTGGACCTCGAGCAGAAACTGCGCCCTCACGACCATCGAGAGCTGACCCAGGTTGAGCTCGGGGATCAGCACGTGATCGTACCGCCGCAAGACCTCTTCCAGATTTTTCGGGAAGGGAAACAGGTGCCGCAGGTGCAGGTGACTCGCTCGGATTCCGGCCGCCCGCGCCCTTCGCGTCGCCGCCGTGATCGCTCCGTAGGTCGAGCCCCAGCCGAGCACCAGCACGCCGCCAGCGTCGAAGCCGTCGGGCACGGCCAACGGCAAGCGATCGGCGACGCGCCGAACCTTCTCGGCCCGAACGCGGCACATCTGCTCGTGGTTCAGCGGGTCGTACGAGACGTTGCCGCTCATGTCCTCTTTCTCGAGACCGCCGACTCGATGCTCGAGGCCGGGCGTGCCCGGGACGGCCCAGGGGCGGGCGAGGGTGCGTTCGTCTCGCAGATAGGGTTGAAACCCCTCGACGTCGGTGCGCAGCGCGTTGCCGATCGGCGGCAGCGCATCGGCGTCGGGAATCTTCCAGGGCTCGCTGCCGTTGGCGATGAAGCCGTCGGAGAGGAAGACAACGGGTGTCATATGCTCGAGGGAGAGTTGACAAGCCTCGAATGCCGTCTCGAAGCAGTCGGCCGGGCTGCGCGCCGCGATCACGATGCAAGGCGCCTCGCTGTTTCGACCGTAGAGCGCCTGGAGCAGATCGGCCTGCTCGGTCTTGGTCGGCAACCCCGTCGACGGCCCGCCGCGCTGAATGTTGATCACCACCAACGGCAACTCGACCATGATCGCGAGCCCGAGGAACTCGCCCTTGAGGGCCATCCCGGGCCCACTCGTCGTCGTCAAACCCAACACGCCGCTGTACGAAGCGCCCAGCGCCGCGCCGATCGCGGCGATTTCGTCCTCTGCCTGAAAGGTCATCACGCCGAAGTTCTTGTATCCCGCGAGTTGGTGCAGGATGTCGGAGGCCGGCGTGATCGGGTACGAGCCGAGGAAGAGCCGCATTCCACTCTTCATCGACGCCGCGAGAAGACCGTGGCAGAGCGCGGAGTTACCCGAGATCGAGCGATAGAGGCCGGGCTCGAGCTTCGCTCGCGGGACCTCATAGGTCGTCTGAAACAGCTCGCTCGCTTCGCAGTAGGACCAGCCGGCGCGGAGGGCGATGACGTTCGCCTCCAACACCTCGGGTTTGCTCTTGAACTTCGTCTCCAACCAGGCCTCGGTGTGATCGAGGCTGCGATTGTACAGATAGTACATCATCCCGAGGGCAAAGAAGTTCTTGCAGCGCTCGGAATCTTTCGAGTTGAGCCCCGTGTTTTCGAGGGCGGACTTGGTCAGTGTACCGAGAGGTACCTTGAAGGTGCGGAAGCCGTCGAGGCTACCGTCATCGAGGGGATCGGCGTCGTAGCCCGCCTTTCGCAGGTCGTTGGCCTTGAACTTGTCGGTGTTGACGATGCAGATCCCGTGGGACTTGAGATCGTTGATGTTCACCTTCAGCGCCGCCGGGTTCATCGCGACCAACACGTCGGGGGCGTCGCCAGGGGTATAGATATCCTCGGACGAGAAGTGAATCTGAAAACCGGATACGCCGGGAAGCGTGCCCGCCGGGGCGCGGATCTCGGCCGGAAAATCAGGAAAGGTCGCCAAATCGTTGCCGACTACCGCTGCGGTCTGCGTGAACTGGCTCCCGGTAAGCTGGATGCCATCGCCGGAATCCCCGGCGAATCGAACGACCACGCGATCGCGGGTTTCGACGGCACGAGTAGCTGGAGTCTCCATTACATCTCTCCCAAGTGGGCGTCATTCTAGTAAGTTTAAGCACGGTTTGGGACTGTACGCAATAGTCTGTGCGGGTCTGGTGTCGTCGTTTCGCGGATCTGACACTCGCGCCAACAGCGCGACACTCACACGCGGCAGAACTGCTCGTAGTCGATGAAGCCAGGAAAGGTCCGGCCGTCGGCGCAGTACGAGCACTCTGGATCGCGGTCCAGATGGAGCTCGCGGAACTCGGTGCGAAGCGCGTCGTAGCACAGCAAGCGCCCGACGAGTGTCTCACCTCGCCCGAGGATGATTTTCACGGTCTCCACCGCCTCGAGTAAACCGATCACGCCTGGCAGCACCCCGAGAACTCCGGCTTCGGCGCAAGAGGGCGCCAAATCGGCGGGGGGCGGCTCGGGATAGAGGCAGCGATAGCATGGGCCGACGCCCGGGTGAAAGACGGTGACTTGGCCTTCGAAGCGAAATACGCTCCCGTGAACATTGGGTTTGCGCAGCTTCACACAGGCGTCGTTGATCAAGTAGCGCGTCGGGAAATTGTCCGTCCCGTCGACGATGATGTCGTAGCCGGCGAAAAGCTCTTCGACGTTCGCGCTCGAGATCCGCGTGTCGTAGGTCACGACATTGACGAGCGGGTTGAGCCCTTGCAGGGTCTTCTTCGCCGACTCGACCTTCGAGGTCCCGATCCGCTCGGTCGTGTGCAGAATCTGGCGCTGCAGATTCGACTCGTCGACGACGTCGAAATCGACGATCCCGAGCGTGCCGACGCCTGCCGCGGCGAGGTAGAACGCCGCAGGGCAGCCCAAGCCGCCCGCGCCGATCATCAGCACTTTCGCGTCGATCAGCTTCGCCTGGCCCTCCTCGCCGACCTCTGGAATCGTCAGGTGACGACCGTAGCGCGCTCGCTCGCTCTCCGAGAGCATCCGCGGTCGCATCGTCGGCAGGCCGGACTCCTTCCAGCCCTTGTAGCCCGTCGCGATCGAGTAGACCCGGCGATAGCCGAGCTTCTTCAGGCTATCAGCCGCGAACAGCGAGCGCGTGCCCCCCGCGCAGTAGAGGACGATCGGCTGCTCCTTGTCAGGGAAGGCGGACTCGATCTTCAGCTCGAGAAACCCTCGAGAGATGTGGACCGCGCCGGCGGCGTGACCATCACCCCACTCGCCGGACTCGCGAACGTCGATCAGCGCGGTTTCGGGCTCGTCTTGTATCATCTCGTGAGCCTGATCGGGGCTGATCTCGGTGACGCTCTGCTTCAGCTTCTGGAGCAAGCTGTAGAAACTCGACATCAACGGCCTCCGGCGATCGCGGGGAAGATCGAGATCACGTCGTCGTCACCGACGCTCGCCGCGAGGCCACCTTCACGCCGAATGTCGGACTTGTTCAGAAAGATGTTGATGAACCGATGCACCGCACCGCTCTTGTCGAATAACCGCTGCCCTATCCCATCGTAGCGCTGGCTCAGGTTGGTCAACACTTCGCCAACCGTAGCGCCAGCGACGACGACCTCGTCGGACCCTTGCGTGTACGTGCGCAGCGGGGTTGGAATGCGAACCTTAGCCATGTACGACCTCCACTGGCTCCTCGATGAAGCGCTCGCCATCGAGAACCCACGATTGATGTGTTGCGCTAGCACCCTCGACAACCGACACGATCAAATAGGAGTACCCCGCCCAGGCGCGTTCCTGATCGAACTGCGAAGCCTGCGGCGGGCAGTCGGGATGCGAGTGGAAGATTCCGATCACGTCGATGCCCTCGGCTCTGGCGATCTCGTCGGCCTCGAGGAAGGCCGCCGGATCGAGCTCGAAGCGATCAGCGGCACGCTCGGTGTTCAAATTTGCGGCTTCGACGATCGCGGCGACCGTGCGGGTCTCACCGTCGGTCGTGCCGAGCATCAGCCCACACCCCTCACCGGGATAGGCGCGCTCGAGCCACCGCGTCATTTGCGCGAATAGCTCGTTCTGTACTCTCAACATCCGGCTCTCCACAGCGCGAGCTCGTCGTCGTCGCGGACCGTCAACGGCAAACGGACACGCCGCCTACCGAAACGGGTATCGTCGCATAGCGCATCTGCGATGTCAACCGGCGGGCGCCCCGAAAGGCGCGATATCGCGGGTTTTGACGCAGTGCGTAAGACCACTATCGAGTTATAAGCGCTCTCCCGACAAAATCAAGAGCGCGACCGCGCAGAGCGCAACCCGGCAAATGCGGGGGCCAGAACCGTGGAACGATCGATCGCGTGCGAGCTCGACGCAGTCGGCGGTCGATCGAGGCTCAGGGAGCGCCAAACGCGTGAGGCGCTGCGCGGGATCGAGAGTCGACGGAGGCGAGTCGGGCTGCGCCGCGTCGCGCGCGCTGCGATCAAACGGTTGCATTTGGTAGTCCGTTCTGCTAGAAAATTCTTTCTTTTGGTTGGGGCACCGATTACACGCACCAAGAAGGACACCATGAAACGTTTCGCTCTGTTGATGTTGTTGACCTGGACCTGTGCGCTGATCTTCGGCAGCGCGTGCTCGTCTTCGAGCCCGAGCTCCGAGGGCACCGACAGCACGTCGACGTTCGACTCGAGTCAACCCCCATTCGATGGGTCGCAGGGCGGCTTCGACACCTCGACGCCGAACGATCTCTCGGGCGTATCGGATACCTCGACGACAAACGAGGACGCGCCACTGTTCGACCCCGACGCGTTGCTCGAAGTCGGTGAGCCCTTCAACCCCAAGGTGGACTTCCCCTCCAAAGAGCTGCATATCGCGATCACCTCGCCCTCTGGCTCGAGCTGGGTCGCCGTATCGAGCAAGAACATCACCCTCGGGGGCCTGGTGTTCGGCGACGTGTTCAACATCAACTACCAAAACAGCCAAGGCGGACAAGGCTCGGCGACGGGCAGCCCGTACTGGAACAGCGATCCGATCGAGCTCGCCGAAGGCGACAATCGGATCACGGTGACCGTGAAGAACGCCACCGAGCTGGCGACCGACACGATCATGGTCACCTACAACCCGAACGTGCGATTCCAGGGGAACCCGGTCGTCACACCGGACGCCCTCTTCAAAGGCGACAGCAAGACGATCTGCATCAACATCCAGATCGATCCGTTCTCGAAAGTCGACGCTGGCACCTTCCGTTTGCTCGAGGTAGACAAGGACGGCAACACCGTCAAAGAGCTGGCGAAGTTGACGGACAACGGCAGCCTTTCGAACTGCGACGAGATCGAGGGCGACAGCCTGTTCTCGATCAAGGTCACGCCCGACACCGCGTCAGAGAAGCGGATCTACTATCGCGCTGCGGTCGACTACGATTTCGAAGGGCAGACCAAGACCGCCAAGACTGCGGTGTTCTTCCTCGACGTATTCGAGAAGATCACATCGCAGCAGCTGACGACGATGAAGAGCGTGCAGGACGCGGCGCGCAGCAAGTTCCTCGAGGTTTTCAACACTCAGGGGCAGGTGCCAGCGCTGCAAGCGGCTCTGCAACAGCTCAAGGGCGATAGCAACGTCCTCGAAGCGGGCCTTGCCACGGCGGGCGGCTATGGCCTCTGGGTCGCCTACAAGTTCGGAATCGTCGGTACGATTCGTCTCAACCCCAGCGGCGTCCGCGGTGGTGGTACGCTCCCCCTGATGTCAACGGCTCCCGGGCTGCTCTACACGCCGCAGTCTCCGTACGGCGTCGTGGAGAACGGGCTAGCCGGTCGCCTCGAGGTGGGCTCCAAACGCACGATCATCCTCGGTGCGTCGCATACCGAGCTCGGACAGAACGACGAATCGACGGACATCTATTCTCAGCTCAAGGCCTCGACCTGCCCGACCTACATCATCGATGGCCCGCACTACGATGCCGGGGTCACGGTCGGCAAGCTACGCACGCTCTCGCAATACGGCGTGATCGTCTTCACCGGTCACGGCGACGCGCTCTTCCAAGAGCTGAGCCAACCCGTCAAAGAGATGTTCGGTTGGCGGCACTCGGGAAGCCAAGAGGTGCTCTGGGTCGGCGAGAAGCCGGGCACGTCGTTGACCAACGAGATGATGATCGACCTCAAACGCGGGCGGATCGCCTATGACACGGAAGGGTTTGCGATTTTGCCGCGCTTCTTCCGGGACTACGCGAAGAACGCTCAATATCCCGACTCCCTGGTCTATTTGGGGAGCTGTCGCTCGATCTTCAACGGCACGCTGACGGCGGCGTTCATCGGCAACGGCGCGCAATCGGTCTTCGGCTACGACCAGTACGTGAAGAACTCCTGGGCCTTCAGCAAAGGGGTCCAGCTATTCCAGAAGCTGATCGCCCAGAAGCAGGTGACCAAGGACGCCCACAACGACGACCACACGAACGACGGCGGCTCGCCGGCGAGCTCGTTCCGCTTCTTCGGCAACTTCAACCTCTCGATCTCGGACGCGAACTTCACCAACGGGCTGTTCGCCGCCGGAAACCTCAACGGTTGGCTGAAGGACGGCGACGCCCGCGTGATCCTGCGCCTGGGCAAGACGGGGCCGATCTCGGGCAAGTTCATGGCGGTCATCTCGACGGGCCTCGGCTTCACCACCGAGACCGGCAGCATGAAGCAAACCTTCTGTCTCCCCGCGACCGTCTCCCAGGTGAGCTTCTACTGGAAGTTCTACTCGGAGGAGTTCAAGAACGACTTCTGCTGCTCGAGTTACGACGACAGCCTGTCGGTCACGCTCACCGCCCCCGCGGGCACCAAGAAGACCCTGCTCAAGACGAGCGTGAACACGCTCTGCGAATGCGGCGGAACCTTCGGCGAGCCGCAGACGACGAGCCTGATCAAGTCCGACGTCCAGTTCGACAAGGGAGACACCTGGTATCACGAGTGGATCAAGACGACCGTCGATGTGACGGAGTTCGCCGGCAAGGGCCCGGTGACGCTCGAGTTCTTCACGACCGATATCTCGGACAGCATCTACGACACCGCGATCCTGATCGACAAGATCGAGTTCAAGTGAGCGCTGCCGCGGGACCCCTCGACAGGTGACCCGCTAGCGCGCGCCCCCTGCCCTACTTCTGGCGTGCACGACCGCGAAATATCGACAACCGATGTGCCGGAAAGCCGGCGAGGTAGACGAGCATCCCGTCGCGGCCCAGAGCGACGCTCGTCGCCCCGTCTCGAATCGCGATTCGTGTCCAGCGCCCTCGGGCCCAGAATGAGACGATCGGTGAGTCGGCGTGCGTGACGAGCAGCTCCCCGCCCTGCCGGCGAACGACGACGCCGTAAGGATGGGGTGCCACGCTATGGCGCCGAACGAGAGCCATCGTGGTGAGATCGATTTGCGACACGCTCTGCCCGTGGTAATTCGCGACGAATGCGAATCGTTGATCGCGAGAGATGGCGACCCCGAGCGGGTTGGCGTCGACGACGATCGTCGATACGACGTCGAGGCGGTCCGTATCGATCACCGAGACGTTGTGGCTTCCGTAATTGCTCACGACAAGCGTTTTGCCGTTGTCGCTCAGGGCCAAGAACGACGGACGCGTACCGACGCTGATACGCTTGACGACAAGCTTTTTCATGAGGTCGACGACACCGACGGAGTCGTCA